>DATMYT010000026.1:0-4950 GCA_035560855.1 Negativicutes bacterium
GTATACATGTATACATTTTGCTTGAACCAAGACAGCCTCTCATACGTAAATTATATTGGTTGAGACTTCTTTCACATACTGTTGCGGCAAACAATCCCTATTGAATTTCTTGCGCAGTTTCCAGTCAACTGCTATAATTATTTTCAACCATTGTATACAACATTCAAACCAAGTGGAAGTGTGCCTTGGGTTCCGGCTTCAATGCGTCAGGTCCGAGCGGCACAAAGCCTTAGCGGCTACACCGTGGGCATAAAAAGCCCCAGCGGAAAGTTCCAGGTGAACTTTGTGTTGGGGTTTTTGTCTTTCAAATATGAAGCAATGTAGGATAGGAGGAAAGCAATTTGTACTGGAACAAGCCTATAGAAACCATGGATCGTGAGCAACTGGGAGAACTGCAATCTGCGCGACTGATTCAACAGGTGCGCCGGGCATACCGGCAGGTTCCCTTTTATCGAGAGCAAATGCAAAAAATCGGTCTTCTGCCGGAAGAAATCCGAGCCATCGACGATCTTGGCAAGCTACCCTTTATTACCAAGCAAGATATGCGCGACAACTATCCTTACGGCCTTTTCGCCGTACCACTAGCGGAAATTGTCCGTTTGCATGCATCTAGCGGCACCACGGGGAAACATACAGTTGTCGGCTATACTAGCCGTGATCTCGGAATCTGGTCTGAAGTCATGGCCCGAACCTTGACAGCCGCTGGTGCCAGCAAGCAATCTTTTATTCAGGTTGCTTACGGTTACGGTTTGTTCACTGGCGGTCTCGGCGCCCACTATGGCGCGGAAGCAATCGGGGCCTCCGTTATTCCTGCATCAAGCGGTAACACTCAGCGTCAGATTATGTTGATGAAAGACTTCGGCACAACTATGCTTGCCTGTACTCCTTCTTATGCACTATTTATTGCAGAAACAATGCAGGAAATGGGAATCGATCCCAAGGCACTGTCTTTAACGGCTGGCGTCTTTGGAGCCGAACCTTGGTCGCAAAAAATGCGGTTGGAAATTGAAAAAGCTCTTAGCATCAAAGCCTTTGACATATATGGCTTGAGTGAAATTATCGGTCCGGGCGTTGCCAGTGAATGCTCCTGCCAAAACGGATTGCATGTCAATGAAGACCATTTTTATCCGGAAATTATTGATCCTCTGACAGGACAATCGCTGCCTTATGGGGAAAAAGGAGAATTAGTACTGACAACGTTAACCAAAGAAGGCATGCCGATGCTCCGCTATCGCACCCGCGACCTCACCATACTGCATGCTGAGCCCTGTGAGTGCGGGCGCACTTTGGTACGCATGAGCAAGGTTCTTGGCCGTAGTGACGACATGCTGATTATTCGAGGCGTTAACGTTTTTCCCTCTCAAGTTGAGAGCGTTCTGTTGGGGCTTGGTGAAACATCTCCTCATTATCAGCTTGTCGTCGACCGCATCGACAATCTTGATAACCTTACCGTTTTGGTTGAAATGACTGAAAACATGTTCTCGGACGAAATTCGCCGACTCGAAGTGTTAGAGCACAAAATCGAGGCCGAGTTGGCGAGCGCGCTTAGTGTAAGCGCCAAAGTTCGTCTAGTCAGCCCCAAAACGATTGAACGAAGCGAAGGCAAGGCTAAACGAGTCATTGACAAACGAAACATCTGACAGTAAGGAGGAGCCGACATGATCATCCAACAAATTTCGGTATTCGTCGAAAATCGTCCGGGCACTTTGGCGGAAGTCCTTGGAGTATTAAAAGAACACGAGATCAATCTGCGCGCAATGTCTGTCGCGGACACTGCTGACTTTGGCATTTTACGAATGGTAGTCAACGACCCGGAAAAAGTGGAACGTATTCTTCGGGGCGCTGGATATGCTGTGAAGTCAACGCCGGTGCTTACCATGACAGTAGATGATACGCCCGGCGGACTACTAACGCAGATTGAGAAACTGAGTATAGCTGGCATTAACGTTGAATATTTATATGCATTCGCTGCCACTTCGGCAAATGCCGCCCGTGTCGTCATCAAGGTAGACAATCTGGAACGAGCCGACCGCATTGTCAACGGTGAAACGCTTTCTACCGGAGTCGGCAAAGAGAAAAGCGATGTGCCGGGATTCTACTGGTAGCGGCAGCCTTATCTCCGTAACAATTCCACAGTAACACGACCCCAACTTATTTGAAAAACAGGCCGTTTTTCTATCGGGAATAACTGCCTGTTTTTTTCTTTGTGCCCTGGAATTCACTAGGACAATCATTTGCATTGATAATTTTTCTCCGCTGGACTATAATGATATACATGGACTCCTGAGGAACAGGGCGCAGGCCTGACGCCAAGGGGTGGCCGTTATGACACGCTGTATTTGATTTTTGTGTCATGAGGTTCATCCGCTCTGCGCACCTGCGCGGGGCGTATTTTTTTGGGGGAGTTGTATCCCGATGAACATTCACTCAAAAGCTCTCAAGGGGCTTTACATCCCCGTTATCATTTTCATCGGCTGGGTGGCCGGCTCTTATTTCACATGGTGGAATGCTTATATTATTCCGCCACCAGTCGAAGTGGCCGCCGCTTTTGTTCATGTTGTTAACGATGGCACCTTGGCAAAACATTTGATAGTAAGTATTTACCGCGTTTTTGCCGGGTTTGGGTTCGCCCTGCTACTGGCTTTTCCTCTTGCGGTCCTTTTGGGCATGAACAAAGAGTGGAATCCTTATGTCCACACTGTACTTGAGTGTCTTCGGCATATTCCTCCACTCGCAACTATACCCATTCTCATTCTCTGGTTCGGCATCGGTGAACTGCCAAAACTACTTATCGTCATAATGGCTACTTTTTTCCCAATCTTTTTCAATACGTTGCACGGTGTCGGAAGTTGCGACATAAAGTGGGTTGAGGTCGGAAAGTCTTTTGGCATGAATCGTCGCGAAATTTTTCGCTATGTAGTTTTGCCAGCATCACTACCGTCGATTCTCGTCGGCATGAGGCTCGGTCTTGGCTACAGCTGGAGGGCGCTTGTCGGCGCAGAGCTTATCGCGGCTTCTTCCGGCATCGGTTACATGATTCTTGATGCCGAGCAACTGTCTCGTCCAGACCTAGTCATCATCGGCATTTTGACTATTGGTATTATGGGAACGCTCATCGATTGGGGATTCTTCATGCTGGCAACCAAGCTAGTTCCATGGAAAGAAGGGGAAGAAACCGACTATGGCCGGAGTTGAACTGTCTCACCTCTCTAAACAGTTTGTGTTGGGCCAGCAAGTATTAGAAGCTGTGCAAGACGTAACGGCAACTATTGCCCCTGGGAGTTTTACCGTCATCGTCGGAAAGAGCGGTTGCGGCAAAACTACTTTATTACGCCTGTTGGGCGGATTGGAAGAAAAAACAACGGGTCAAATTCACTGGACGGATGTTGAAAATCAGCAAATCACGCCTAAAATCGGCTTCGTATTTCAAGAACCGCGGCTGATGCCTTGGCTTACCGTTTTTGAAAACACAGCATTCTCTGTGGATAAATTTCTTACACCCACTGCGGTCGAATCCATTGTAAACCCCATTTTACAACTACTGGGGTTAGAGACGTTTCGCGCCGCTTATCCAACTCAATTGTCAGGTGGCATGGCACAGCGAGTGGCATTAGGCCGCACTTTGTGCTATGATCCCGATCTTATTCTGATGGATGAACCTTTTGGCGCACTGGACTACTTCACTCGCAAAAAAATGCAACGAGAAATGGTTGATCTGTTTATGACACAAAAAAAGACCCTCATCTTTGTTACCCACGATGTAACAGAAGCAATATATCTGGGGCAAAAAATCCTAGTCATGGACGCCGGGAAAATCATTCGGGAAATCCCGGTTGAAATGCCGTATCCTCGCGATTCCACCACAACTACCTTTCTTCGTGTACAGCAGGAAATTTTGGAAGTGCTCGGTGGTTTTTGATAGATTTTTATCTTGAAGCTCTGGAAAAAATGAGTTCACAACCGCAAAAAATTAAACAAATGGAGGTTTTACAATGACTCGAAAACTGATTATTTTGCTGGGCGTCTTGGCACTGGCGCTACTTGCTACTTTGTCCGGTTGTGGAAAGACTTCAGCGCCCCCCACAACTCCCGCTTCTGCTCCGGTGACGCAAAAGCCCACTTCCATCAGCATCACTTATGTTAAATCTCCCCTCAACGTTCCCTCAATTATTGAAAAAAAAATGAGTTCTTTTGAAAAAGAATTTGCCAAAGATAATATCACCGTTACTTTTCCTGAAATTACCGTTGGGTCAAAGCAAACCGAAGCTATGGCAGCCGGATCGCTAGATTTTGCCCATTGTCTGGGGGGCACATCGGCTATTCTAGCAGCCGCAAACGGCGTGGATCTTAAAATCATTGCCATTTACAGCCGGGCACCAAAAGCGTTTGTCGTTCTTACCAAAAGTGATACCATTCAAAAAATCACCGACCTTAAAGGTAAAAAAATCGCAGGTCCAAAAGGTACAATATTGCATCAGCTCATCCTTGCTGCACTTGCAAAAAACGGTATGAAGCCGGATGATATTGAGTTTATTTCCATGGATTTGCCGAGTTCGTCGGCGGCTTTGATGAACGGTAGCGTTGATGCAGCGCTTTCAGCCGGTCCCGATGCAGTGCGTGCTGAAAAAGCCGGCGCACGAGTTCTTACAACTGGTGAAGGCTTGGTAGAAGCAACGATAGTGACAGCTGTGCGCGGTGACTTCCTGCAGAAACATCCCGAACTTGTCAAACGCTTTTTGAGCGTTCACAATGCCGCTTTATCTGATATTAACGTCAACATTGAAGAAGCCTTGAAAATGACGGCTGCAGAAACCGGACTGACCATCGAGGCTGTAAAGCAAATGTATCCGTGGTATGATTTCGATGCAACTATTAAACCGTCTGACATTCAGGAACTAAAACGGACTCAGGATTTCCTAATCCAAAACGGCATGTTGAAAAAATCCATAG
>DATMYT010000027.1:0-3730 GCA_035560855.1 Negativicutes bacterium
CCCAATTTATCTAGTGTTCTTCCTTCTTCCCAGAAATTTTTGTTTAAGAGAATATTGCCCAACTCAACAACAGAATCGATTGTCGGGGTTTTTACTCCAATCGCTTTTCCGAGACAAGATAGAGGAACTAAGCCTGTCGGCAAGTCTTCAAAAATATATCGAGTTTCAATAGTTGTTGGCCCTTTAATCCCTTCGTATGCTTTTACATATATAAGCTGTTCATGAAGGTTTGTTTTGTCCACACCGTAAGAATTTCGATAAAAATCTTGCACCGATGGGATTTTTATCCCGAACGCTTGGGCTACTGCTAGTCGTTCAGCATCAATGTGTTCACAGACTGCGGCAACTCTTGGAGTGATTCCCTCGGTATAATACTCGAAAACCGATTTGCATTCGATACGTGCCGCATTGAGCACTGTGGGTGCCGGATGCACCATGGCGTTAATGTTGTTCAAACTGGTGTATAAAACATTGGGAACCGCCTTGTATTGTGGAAATGCAATATTCAACAAGGCTAAGACTTTGGTCGTATCAGATGACGGCAAGGCCGCAAGGTTGATCCGGTCCTTAATGCCAAAAATGATTGCCTCGCCAGCTTTGGGACTTCGACATGCATAGACTAAATTATCTGTTTCAGCAATCGCTAATTTGCGCTGGCAACCTGCTTCACGAATGACTTTGCGGATTTCCAGCGCGCCACCTGTCGCGCCAACACATAGAACGATGGTTTGCCCATCGGTAAGATAAGGCGCCATGGATTTTGCAATACTTGCCTGGAAAACAGAAGGCAACACAACCATAATCAGATCCCTACCTTGAATAGCTTGGCCAATGTCACCGGTGATGAGGTCGATCTTTGCTTCTCCGGTTACGGCTCCGGAAACTTTGATCGTTCCAAGCGCCTTCAGGGCTGAGATCTTTTCTTTTTCGATGTCATAGATGCTTACATCGAACCCCATGAGTTTCAAATGAGCCGCCATACTTTGGCCGCCGTTGCCAGCCCCAACGATCGCAAATTTCGGTTTTTTCATAGTACAAATCCCTCCAATGTTTATAAAACCGCTCCAACTTTTTTGACGTTGAAATTTTTCTGGATTCTAGTTCCTGACCAGTTCGCGAATTTCCGCCGGTGTTTTGCCGGAAAGACCCAGCTTTTCCAGAGAGCGTCCTTCCTCCCGGAAATTTTTGCTCAATAACGTATTCCCCAGTTCAATCACTGCGTTCATGGTAGGGGTGGGAACTCCAAACGCACCACCCAGCAAAGACAGCGGAACCAAGCCCGTGGGAATGTCTTCGAAGAGATAGCGAGTATTCAGTGTTGTCGGTCCTTTGATCCCTTCATAGGCTTTTACCTTCTGAATTTGCTCATATAGATTGTCGCCTGAGACTCCATAACACGACGTATAGAAATCACGGATCGTCGGCACTTTGACGCCGAGTGCTTTGGCGATTCCCATTCTTTCCGCATCCAGTTTTTCTACGACCTTCGCTAGCGAAGGCGTAACGCCATCCGAATAATAATCGAACGGCGATTTTGATTCGATCCGTCCGGCGTTGAGGAGCGTTGGCGCTGGATGAACCATCGCATTCGCATTGCTCAGACTTGTGACGAGGACGTTTTCCACCGCCTTGAATTGGGGAAAGGGCGCATTCAAAACTTTCACCACTTTGTGAGCGGCGGTGGCAGGCAATGCGGCTAACTCAACCTTATCCTTGATTCCGTAAATAATGCTCTCGCCAGCCTTGGGACTACGGCAGGCATACAGCAGGGTGTCGGTTTCTGCGATGATAATATTGGCAGTGCTACCGGCTTCCCGGATTGCCGCACGCACTTCAAGGGCGCCGCCAGTCGCACCGGGATTGAGAATGACAATTTGGTCATTCTCCAAGAAGGGGGCCATGGCAATGGCTATGGAACGCTGATATAACGTAGGAATAACGACCATAATAACATCCGCGCCGCATACCGCCTTCCCAATATCGCCGGTGATCAGCGGAATGACGGCTTCGCCTTTCACCGCACCTGTCACTTTGATCGACCCTGCTTTTAGTAAGCCATCGATCTTTTCTTTTTCTACGTCAAACAGACTCACTGGGTAACCGAGCAAGGTCAGATGCCCTGCAAAACTCTGTCCGCCGTTGCCAGCGCCGATGATTGCAAATTTTGTTTTCTTCATTACAAGACCTCCTCAATATCCTCGTGTTTTTTACGAGACTTCAGGTTTGACTTGTACCCGCTGTAAAAATCAGAAGGGTCCTACTTTTATCATTTCAGCTGCTGTGACAAGTACAAGAACAGCAACAGTAAGGATTAGCGCTATAGGCAATGCGAATCTGAACCATTTGCCAAAAGGTACGCGTGCAAGGCCAAGAGCTCCGATCAATACAGAATAACTTGGTAAAACTATATTGGTTATACCGTCGCCGAATTGATACGCTAAAACCGCAGTCTGTCTCTGTACATGCAGCAAATCAGCTAAAGGCGTCATGATGGGCATGGTAACAACAGCCATGGCGGAAGAACTCGGGATGATCAAGTTGATGAGACTTTGCACAAAAACCATCATTCCGGGGACAAGAACTGCAGGAAGGTAAGACAAGGGCTGAACCAAATAATTAATCAGCGAGTCCATGATTAAGCCGGTATCCATGATCGTCTGGATTCCGCGAGCAAAACCAACCAATAAAGCTGGATAAAGCAGCGATTTGGCGCCTTCAACAAATCCATCCGCGATATCACCGGCCCTCATACAGGCCAAAATTCCTACCAAAACCCCAACCAACATGAAGTAAGCAGTGAGTTCAGCCATACCGAATTTGAGTTCTAGCATTGCATAAATCATAAAGACCACGGATGCACCGAAAAGCAATAACACTCTCTTGTGCAAGCCTGTCATCACTACTTTTTCAGGATCTTCAACCATGCCCAACGCACTATAATCAAGATGAGCTACCAAACTTTTCGAAGGATCCTTTTTGACTTTTGTTGCATAACTAAGCAAATACCAGGAGGATATTGCAAAAATAACAACAGCGCAGATGGCTCTAAACCAGAGTCCGGAATACAGAGGAAGCCCGGCAACTTGTTGAGCGATAGCGACGTTAAATGGTCCCGTTAGAGAACCGGCATAGCCAAAAGCGGTGGCAAAGACAACCGTTGCAACTCCGACAATCGCGTCATACCCCATGGAAACTGCCATCATTGCAATAAAGGGAACAAAAATGATCCCTTGTTCGGCGAAACCGAAAGTCATGGAACATGAGAATAGAACAGCGAAAATGAAAATGAACGACCATCTTTCATAACTTCTGCCCTTGAACAAGCAAACAGCTTTGGCAATCAAGGAGGTGATGGCGCCGGTCTGCGTCAAAAGCCCAAAACTGCCGCCCACAACAAGAATAAACAAAATGATTACGTTGGCTTGGATAAATCCTTTTTGAATCAACTTCCAAGCTTCCCAAAAACCGACTGGCGCTTGTTGCACTAAATGAAATGAACCGGCTACAACGATTTCTTTGCCGGTAACCTTATCCATAACCCTCTCATACACACCAGCGGGAACCAACCAAGTTGCAATAACGGCTAAGAACATAATAACCGCAATGATTACATAGGCATTAACTTCGTCTGACAGTTTTTCCTCAAGTTTACTTTTTTTCATTTCAGGGTTTTCTGAACTATTAGTACTCATACGTAATACCTCCGATAATTTTTTATTGACGGTATATG
>DATMYT010000028.1:0-6037 GCA_035560855.1 Negativicutes bacterium
ATCTTTACTGCTTGTTGTCTTTTTCCACTTCGAGGTCAATTTTTCCTGCTTCACTGGAAAGTTTGACCGTCGAGCCTTCCGGGACATCGCCGCGCACGATTCGCTTTGAAAGCTCGGTTTCCACCGCCCGGCTGATGAGACGCCTTAGCGGACGTGCTCCATAATTCGGGTCATAACCCTCCGTCGCCAGTCGTCGCAGCACCGCATCGTTCCATGTCAACGTAATGTTGATCTGCTTTTGCAACCGCTTCGCCAGAGCCGCCAACATAATTCCGGCGATTTTTCCGACTTGTTCCGCCGACAAGGAATTGAACACAATGATGTCATCAATTCTGTTCAGAAACTCCGGCCTGAAATGAACTTTCATCATCTCAAGCACTCGTTCTTTTGCAACATTGAAATCGTTGTTCAGAATCTCGGACGACCCAAGATTTGAAGTCATGATAATCACCGTGTTTTTGAAGTTCACCGTCCGCCCTTTGCCATCAGTCAGGCGACCATCTTCGAGAATTTGCAGCAACACATTGAACACGTCGTTGTGCGCCTTCTCGATTTCATCCAGAAGAATGACGCTATAGGGACGACGCCGTACCGCTTCCGTAAGTTGCCCACCTTCATCGTAGCCGACATACCCGGGTGGCGCGCCGATTAGTCGCGACACCGTATGCTTTTCCATGTACTCGCTCATATCGAGACGAATCATGCTTCGTTCATCGTCGAAAAGTACTTCCGCCAAAGTTTTGGCCAGTTCAGTCTTGCCTACGCCGGTCGGTCCAAGGAACACAAAGGACCCAATGGGCCGGTTGGGATCCTTGATCCCGGCCCTTGCTCGGATAATCGCTTCACTGACAGCCTGCACCGCTTCATCCTGACCAACAACCCGCTCATGCAGGATATCTTCCAGATGCGCCAGTTTCTCCCGCTCCCCGGTCAACATACGTGTCACCGGAATCCCGGTCCAACGACTGACTACTTTGGCGATGTCTTCTTCATCGACTTCTTCCTTTAGCAGCGTCTTGTGGTTGCGTTTTTCCTTCAGCAGTTCTTCTTCACTCTTCAGGCGCTGCTCCAGTTCCGGTAATCGCCCATATTTCAGTTCGGCCAACCGGTTCAGATCGTACGCCCGCTCAGCCGCTTCCATATCATTTCGTATCGACTCAATCTCTTTCTTCAGGCCCCGCAGTCGGGTGATGCCTTGCTTTTCCACTTGCCATTGAGCTTTGAGCGAATCAGATTGCTGCTTCGTTTCTTTCAGTTCTTCCTCGATCCGAGCCAGCCTTTCTACAGACGCCGAATCCGTTTCATTTTTGAGAGCTTGCTGCTCAATCTCCAGCTGCAACACACGACGCAGTAATTCATCCAATTCCGTAGGCATGGAGTCGATCTCGGTCCGCAATTTAGCGGCCGACTCATCCATCAAATCAATGGCCTTATCCGGCAAAAAGCGGTCGGCAATATAGCGATCTGATAAAATAGCCGCTGCTACCAATGCTGAATCTTTGATTTTCACGCCATGATGAACTTCATAACGTTCCTTCAACCCACGCAGAATGGAAATGGTATCCTCCACCGAGGGCTGAACTACCATGACCGGTTGGAAACGGCGCTCCAGGGCAGCGTCTTTTTCAATCTTGCGATATTCGTTAAGAGTTGTTGCACCGATGCAGCGCAGTTCACCCCGGGCCAGCATCGGCTTCAGGATATTTCCGGCATCCATTGCGCCTTCCGCTGCGCCGGCTCCCACCACCGTATGCAGTTCGTCAATAAACAGGATGATTCGTCCTTCGGATTTTGAAATCTCTGTCAAAACTCCTTTGAGGCGCTCTTCAAATTCACCGCGATATTTTGATCCGGCTACCATTGCGCCAAGATCTAGCGAATACACCATCTTGTTTTTCAGCGATTCCGGCACGTCACCGGCCACAATTCTACGGGCTAGGCCTTCAACGATGGCCGTCTTACCAACGCCGGGATCACCAATAAGCACCGGATTATTTTTGGTGCGACGAGACAGAATTTCCACCACACGGCGGATTTCCTCGTCCCTACCGATCACCGGATCGAGTTTTCCCTGCTGTGCGAGTTCTGTTAGATCACGCCCGTACTTTGCCAGCATTTGTGCACCGCCTTCCGGGTTATCGCTGGCAACATTTTGTCCCTTGCGAAAATCACGGGACCATTCACGAATTTTTGAGCGGGTCAGACCGAAATCACGGCACACCTGCACCACATCGCTGTCGCCATCTTCTGCAACAGCCATGAGAAGATGCTCGACACTGATATATTCATCTTGCGCTTCTTTTGCCAGTTTTTCGGCCAGCGCCATTACGCGAACCATCGCAGTATTCCAGCGCAGATTACCATCCTGCCCTCGGACTGACGGCTGGTTCTTCACCAGTTGTCCTGCTTTTGCCTCGATCAGGCCCGGCTCGACTTTCGCCTGAGCCAAAATATAATCTATGATACTGTCCCTGTCCTTCAGTAATGCATGCAATACATGCCGGGAAGTCACTTCCTGATGATAATTCATCGCTGCCGATTGCTGTGCGTCCTGCAGCACCGCCGTCGTTTTTTGCGTATACTTTTCTTCGGCCATTTTCTTCACCTCCGCCTTAACGGTTTCTCAATTCAAAAATCTTTTTATACAGTTCAACTTCCTCGGAGCTCTGCTCCAGCGGCGTATCTATTTTTACCCGCACAAACATGTCGCCGAGTGTGCCATTTTTTCGTTTCAGCCCTCGATCTTTCAGCCGCATCTTCTGTCCATTGTGAATGCCCGCCGGAATCTTCATCTGAATCATACCGTCCGGCGTTGGAACCGATATTTTATCGCCTACTACCGCTTGTTCCGGATAAATGGTCAAATCAGCTTCAATATCCACCTGATCTGCGATCCTCCATATGGGATGCGGCATGGCTTTTAGTTGCAGCAGTAAATCTCCGGCAGCTCCGCCGCCACGCCCCGTACCGCCGAGCCCCTTGAGGCGAAGTACCGCTCCGGGATAAATTCGGGGCGGAATCTTTACCTTGACGGTCTTTGTCGCGCTACCCGTCTGGATCTGAATATCTTTTTCCCCGCCTTTATAGAGTTCTTCTACCAGAAGATTAATTTCAGCCTCGATATCCTCGCCGTGCATGGGTCCGCGTTGTCTCTCCGTTCGAGCGCCCCTTCGACCGCCGAAGATCTCCTGCCCGAACATGGAAGAAAAGAAGTCACTGAACCCATCGAGTCCTTCCCCATTGACATTTACGTTGCGAAAATCAAAGCCGCCCGTATCGGGACCCGGTTGAAAATCCTGGCCAGCTTGCCAATTCATCCCCAAACGGTCGTATTTAGCCCGTTTATCAGCGTCACTTAGCACTTCATAGGCTTCGTTGATCGTCTTGAATTTTTCCTCCGCCGCCTTCTTTGCATCACCCTGATGCAAATCGGGGTGATGCTGTCGGGCCAGTTTGCGGTAAGCGGTCTTTATTTCTTTCTCTGTTGCCGTCCGGGACACGCCCAGAGTTTCATAGTAGTCTATATATTTCATGGATTGCTCACCGCCATTTCTCAGCTACTTATTTCTCCTCGTACTCTGCATCTACCACATCATCGCCGCTCTTTTTATGTCCGGCGGGATTTTCGACTGTCGGTCCCTGCGCCTCCGGCTTACACTGACATGCCTGACCGTAAGCTGACTCCAGTTCCGACTTGAGGCTACGCAACGTTGTGATATCCGCATTGTCATCAAGCGCTTTCTTTGCTTTTTCCAGCGCTGCTTCCAACAATCCTTTCACATGCGCCGGCAAGCTGGCAGCCTGCTCAGCAAGCAGCCGTTTGGACTGATAGGCGAGAGAATCCACTTCGTTGCGAACCTCCACCTGTTGGCGACGTTGTTTGTCCTCTTCGGCATGTTGTTTGGCGGCATTGACCATTTGGGTCACATCCTCCTTCGGCAAATTGCTCGAGTTGGAGATTGTGATGGTCTGTTCCTTTCCTGTTGTTTTATCTTTGGCGCTAACGGTCAAAATCCCGTTGGCGTCAATATCAAAGGTAACATCAATCTGTGGAATTCCTCGTGGCGCAGGTGCAATGCCGGACAGTTTGACTTGGCCGAGGGTCCGGTTGTCATTGGCCATCTCACGCTCTCCTTGCAACACATGCACATCCACTTCCGGCTGATTATCATCCGCAGTACTGAATATCTGGCTGCGACGCGCCGGAATCGTCGTATTTCGCTCGATGATTTTAGTCATCACGCCTCCCATCGTTTCCACGCCGAGAGACAGCGGCGTCACATCGAGCAGTACGACATCTTTGAGTTCACCCGTCAGTACTCCGGCCTGAATCGCAGCACCCACGGCCACGACTTCATCCGGGTTCACGCTCTGGTTCGGTTCTTTTCCCGTCAACGTCCGGACCATTTTTTGCACCGCAGGAATTCGGGTGGAACCCCCAACAAGGATTACCTCGGCAATGTCTTTGGCCGTCATTTTTGCATCGGCCATTGCCTGTTCCACCGGTTTGCGACAACGATTTACCAGATTTGCTGTCAAGTCATCAAATTTGGCCCGACTCAGTTTTGCTTCCAGATGACGGGGCCCTGATGCATCCGCTGTGATAAAAGGCAAGCTGATCGTTGTTTCCATAACGGAGGATAACTCAACCTTAGCCTTTTCCGCAGCTTCCGTCAAACGTTGCAATGCCTGTTTATCGGTGCGCAGATCAATGGCATTATTTTTCTTGAAGTCGTCGGCCAGCCAATCAACCAGCACTTTGTCGAAATCATCGCCCCCCAAATGGGTATCGCCGCTCGTTGATTTTACTTCGAACACGCCTTCTCCCACCTCGAGAATCGACACATCAAAAGTGCCGCCGCCGAGGTCAAAAACCAAAATGGTTTCATTTTTCTTTTTATCCAACCCATACGCAAGAGCCGCCGCTGTCGGCTCATTGATAATCCGCAGTACGTTCAATCCGGCGATCTTACCTGCATCTTTAGTTGCCTGGCGTTGGGCATCATTAAAATACGCCGGCACAGTAATCACGGCATCTGTAATCTTTTCTCCAAGATACTTGGCGGCATCATCCACCATTTTTCGCAACACTTGGGCAGAGATTTCTTCTGGCGCGTAGCCCTTGTCATCCACTTGGAATTTTACCGTATTGTTCGCGCCTGGTACGACTTTATATGGCACCAGTTTCATTTCTTCCGTCACTTCATCGAAGCTACGTCCGATAAACCGTTTCACCGAAGAAAACGTTTTTGTGGGATTCATCACCGACTGACGCTTGGCCAGTTGTCCCACCAATCTTTCGTTATTATCCCGAAAAGCCACCACGGACGGTGTTGTCCGGCCTCCTTCGGTATTCGATATTACTTCGGGCCGCTCGGCTTCCAGTACTGCAATTACCGAGTTAGTCGTTCCCAAATCAATTCCTACTGCTCTTCCCATTATTAGACCCTCCCTCTTCAGTCTGCATCATGCACAGCTGTTTTGCTCGCAATGTCCTCAATCATTGTTTTGATAAAAAAGCCGGTCTCCCTTTCAGGAGAGAGACCGGCTTCAAGAAATACTCGTTTACTCGATATCCACTACATGTCCCTTTTCCGGCTTATTAGCCTTGGGAATTGTAATAGTCAACACCCCGTCTTCGAACTTGGCTGCAGCCTTGTCTCCAGCCACCAAAGTCGGTAGTGGTAGCGTGCGGCTGTATGTTCCGAAGAACCGTTCCGAATGGAAGTAGTTATCTTTCTTTTCTTCGAAGTCAGATCGTACTTCGCCACGAATTGTAATGGTGTCTTCGGTTACAGTCACGTTGATGTCTTCTTTCTTAACTCCCGGCACATCAGCCTTGACTATAATCTCTTTCTCATTCTGGATGATGTCAACCTTGGGTTCGCCCCCCTTGAACAGAACGGGTACGTTCGGCACATCAATCATCCTTGCCATATCCGTGAAGTCCCGGAAAAGGTGATCCATCGGTGACCACAATCTGAGATTTGTCATCTTGAACCCTCCTCATATTTTAATTTGGCTTTCGCCTCTGACT
>DATMYT010000029.1:0-11077 GCA_035560855.1 Negativicutes bacterium
ATTTAATATTACTTGGAAAGATGCTTCCAACCAGGTGCGTAAGATTGTTCTGCCGCCGGCTTTGACCGGCGTGGACGCCAATATTGTTGTGATGCTCGGCTGCGGCTTTCCTTCAGGATCACACAAGGTGGGGCCAGCTTACAGTACGTTGATCGAAGGGTTGGTGGACGGTGAAATTACGCCGGAACACACGATTCTTGGGCCTTCGACCGGCAATTTCGGCATTGGCACTGCTTATATTTCCAAATTGCTTGGATTGAAGGCCGTTGTCATCATGCCCGACAACATGAGCAAGGAACGCTACGAGCGGATTCAAAAATATGGCGGTGAACTGGAATTGACGCCGGGTTCGGAGTCCGATGTCATCCTGACGCTCGAACGTACTCATGAAATGATGAAAAATCCGAAAAATAAGGCGTTGGCGCAGTTTGAGCTGATGGCCAACTATCGCTTTCACCGTCACGTAACCGGCGGCAGCGCCATCGAAGCAGTCAAGGGCATTGGCAATGGCCGAATCGCCGGATTCACTTCTGCGCCGGGATCGGCGGGAACTCTCGCCGCCGGCGACCAGATCAAGGTGGCGTTCCCGGAAGCAAAAGTGGCGGCTCTGGAGCCGTATGAGTGCTCAACGCTGGCCAATGGTGGGCGCGGACAGCATCGAATCGAAGGAATCGGCGATAAGATGTGCACTCTGATTCATAATGTACTGGCAACGGATTTCCTGATTTTGATTGAAGATGAAGAAACCGTACAGGGGCTCAAAGTGTTCCATGATGGAACCAAAGTTCTTCTGGAAATGGGCGTTGATCCGGCGTTGGCCAAGATTTTGACCTATGCGGTCGGGCCTTCGGGTATTTGCAACATCATCGGCGCGATCAAATTGGCAAAATACATGCGGTTTGGACCCGGTGAAAATGTGGTGACCATTGCCACCGACGGCTTTGATCGTTATGATTCGGTGCTGGCAGACCTGAACAACCGTTATCTGGAACTAACGGATACGGTATTGAACCGTTGGACGCAGGATATTTTCATTCAGGCCACGGAAGAACACGTTTATGATGTGCGTCGCAGCGCCGCCAAAGAACGCCTGTTCAAGCAAAAGGAATCGGACTGGCTGAAATTCGGCTATAGTCAGGCCTATCTCGATAGTATGAAGTCGCAAAGCTTCTGGGATGCCGAATATGCCAAGGTTGAGCCCTACAATGTCAAGATTGCGGCGCAGCGAGGCAAATAAAAGGGCTGAATAGTTTTAGTACCAAAACAAAAGACGCGACCATTGCGGGCGCGTCTTTTGTTTTTTTTGCATCGTATGTCATTCTCTATTCCAACAGGGTTCGCGCGGTTATGTCATCGGTAATGAGAGTATTGATATGCTTTCCTCTCAGAGCGCCCAGAATTGCGCGGCTTTTCTCCGTGCCGCAGGCAATGCCGATGACATGCGGTGCGCTGTGCAGTACAGACAGACCAGCTCCGATGATGCCGCGATTCAAGTTGATTTCTAGAATTTTTCCGTCACTGTCGTAATGATGCGCACAAATATGACCGACGGCGCCAAGCTGGCGCACCTGATCAATCTCTTTTCGGCTGAGATAACCAAGCCAGGTTTGACTGGGAGCTAGTGTTGATTCCAATGAACCAATACCGGTAATCACAATGTCAGCCTGTTGCGCCAGTTCCAAGGTTTCCCTGATGTGCGGATCCTGAAGCAACGCTTGCTTCAGGAGTGGATTTTCCACGAACAGCGGGGCATGGAGTGAATAGTATTGTCCCTTATATTTACCTGCAAATAGCCGGACGACTTCCGAGCCATCAATTTTATTGTTGGGAATGGCTGTGCCAAAAAGTTGCACGGCCTTGATGGACAAATCCCGTTCCGGTCGAAGCACCTGAACCGTCTGATAAACCATCCGTCCCCAGGATAACCCCAGTATGGACCCATCCTTAATGATGCCGTCAATATATCGGGCAGCCAACAGGGCTACGCCGCGAAGAGCTTCAGACCCTCTGCGTCCCTGGCTGTCGAGTACTCGAACATTGTTCAGACCAAATTTTTGTTGCAGTTCTTGTTCCATGCTGGACGAACGGTCCCATGGATAGTGAATGATGATTTCGACGACCTTTCGGTCCCGGGATTCTTGTAAAAGACGTGAGACGGTAGAACGAGAAGTATGAATACAGCGGGATATTTCGCTTTGGGTAAGGTTTTTTTCGTAATATAACCGGGCAACTTCAGACAGTAGGTCGAGCTCTTCCATACAGAACAGTCCTCCTCGCAGATCTTTGAAAATGGGGGCTGATTGCACTTCTGTGCAACTTGATCAGAAGTGTGGTTGAACTATTGACTGTTTTTTCTGACGTTTGGTATTATTAGCTTGAACAAATGACTGGTGCGTGCACAAATGTTCACGCGATAATTTAATCACAGCCTATGCGTAACGTCAAGAGCAGAAAATTTTGTTACAAAAGAAAGGTGGTTTCAGACGATGATCAAGGAATTGATCGAGATGAATCGGGTGATTTTCGCCAGGGAATTCGACCGATGGGAGGACGCGGTGGAAGCGGCGGCGCAGCCCCTGATTCGTGATGGAGCCATCGACAAAACATACATTGACTCCATGATTGAATGCATTAATAAATACGGCCCGTATATTGTGATCGCGCCGGATGTAGCAATGCCCCACGCCCAAGGCGGCGGAACCGGCGTGCATCGTACTTCGATGTCTTTGATGAAAGTGGAACAGCCGGTTCATTTCAGCGACAGCCCTGAACATGATGCCCGCCTGTTGTTTGTACTGGCCTCCGTCGACAGCGATGCCCATCTGGATATGCTTCAAGCTCTCGTGGAAGAAATTTCGGATGAGGCTTTTCTGGCGCGTTTGCTTGAAATACAGGAAATGGACGAACTGAAAAAATTAGTCGGCATATGAATGGAAAATGATGAAGGGGAGGATTGACGGCATTATTCTGTATGGAGTACAAAAAGTGAGCTCTGAATCAATCCGAAAAAGTAGGGAGGAATAACAGTGGGAGATTTTCTATCTGTATTTGATTCGGCTTCAAAGGTTTTTTTCAACAACATTTTGGGCAAACCGGAATTCTTTATTGGCGGATTGGTATTTATAGGTTATTTATTGTTGAGAAAACCAATATATGAAGCCTTCGGAGGATTTATCAAAGCGACGGTTGGTATGATGATCTGGAATATCGGCGCTGGCGGTCTTGTTGTAACGTTCCGACCGATCCTCGCAGGATTGAATGACAGATTTGCTCTTAACGCCGCGGTTATTGACCCGTATTTTGGGTTAAACGCAGCCAGCGAAGCGATCAAGTCTATCGGCATGTCCCTGTCATGGGCGATGATTTCCCTTATGATTGGCTTCGGCTGGAACATTCTGCTTGTTTTGCTCCGTCGGTATACCAAGTTGCGAACCCTCTTTTTGACGGGTCATATAATGATCCAACAGGCGACAACCTGCACATGGCTCGTGTTCTTCGCGATACCGGAACTTCGAAGCATTGCGGGTGCGGTCTGGATTGGGCTTCTGGTAGGTACCTATTGGTCCGTATTTTCCAACCTCACTGTAGAGCCGACCCAGAAACTGACTGACTGCGGAGGTTTTGCCGTTGGGCATCAGCAGATGGGACAGGTTTGGCTCGCCAGTAAGATTGCGCCCATGCTCGGCGATCCGGATAAATCGGTGGAGCACATGAAACTGCCGAAATGGCTTAGCATGTTTAACGACAACGTTATCGCATCAGGTACGTTGATGATTATCTTCTTTGGTGCGATCATGATACTCTTGGGCGAGCCCTACATGCGAAACATGGATAAGGGCGGATTTCCTGCAACGATAGCATTTCCCACGTATATACTTTCAAAATCGCTCATGTTTTCCGTGTATCTGTACATCTTGATCAGCGGTGTCCGTATGTTTGTGGCCGAATTGACGGAATCGTTCCGGGGCATTTCGGACAGGGTACTGCCAGGCTCACTTCCGGCCGTTGATTGCGCGGCCACATATGGATTTTCTTCTCCCAACACAGTGCTGTATGGATTCATTTTCGGCTGCATTGGTCAGTTCACGGCGATAGCGGGGTTGTTGATCTTCAAATCGCCGATCATGATTATCACGGGGTTCGTTCCAGTATTCTTCGACAACGCAACGGTCGCGGTGTTTGCAAACAAGTTCGGCGGTGCGCGGGCAGCTGCGATCTGCGCTTATTGCACGGGGATTATGCAAGTTGTTGGGGGCGCCTTTGCCGCTTGGTATTTTGAACTCTACAAATATGGCGGTTGGCATGGCAATATTGACTGGGATACGATCTGGCCCTTCTTCGGCGTAATCATGAAAAACTTCGCAGTGCCGGGCGTAATCCTGATCATTCTAGCGATGCTCGTGATTCCCCAGATCCAATATCGGCGGAGTGAAAATAAAGAGCTTTACTTTAAATGCGGTGACGAAAGTAGTGAGGCATGATGTTAAAAATTTTAGCTGCCTGCGGTAACGGCATGGGATCCAGTCAGATCATCAAGATGAAAATTGAAAAGGTGTTCAAGAAGCTGGGTGTGCCAGTGACAATCGATCACATGAGCGTTGGCGATGCAAAATCGCAGGCGTCGAGTTATGATGTGATTTTTTGCTCGGTTACCTTTACAGATATTTTTAAAGTCCGTGGGACCACCAAGGTAATCGGCCTGGTTAACCTGCTTTCCGAATCCGAAATTGAAGGGAAAATCAGAGAAAATCTCACGATACCTTCCTGATTTTGACCAATCGTACCGTTGGCTGAAAATGGGCCTGATAGGGATATGGAATGGAGGCAAAAATATGCGACCTAAATTGCAAATTGCGTTGGATAATCTTTCTTTTACCGATGCAGTGAAGGCGCTACGTGATGTGGCGCAGGAAGTTGATGTCATAGAAGTGGGAACCATTCTTCTGTGCGCCGAGGGTAAACGTTCCGTCGAATATATCAAAACTATGTATCCCGATAAAATTGTATTGGCGGATGCAAAGATCGCCGATGCCGGCAAGATTATCACCCCGATGATGTTTGATGCCGGCGCGGATTGGACCACAATTATCTGTTGCGCCGAATTGCCGACGATTGAAGGCGCGTTTGAAGTGGCGAAAGCTCGAGGCAAGGATGTGCAGATCGAGCTGACCGGACATTGGACGTTTGACCAAGCCGCAAAATGGAAAACGGTCGGCGTGCGTCAGGTGGTGTACCACCGTTCCCGCGATGCGCAGGCGGCTGGTGTGGCCTGGGGGCCGGAAGACCTCGATAAAGTCGGCAAACTTTGCGCAATGGGATTTCAGGTCACGGTGACCGGCGGAATTGCCGTTGAAGACATCAAGTTCTTCAAAGACCTGCCCGTGTTTGTGTTCATCGCCGGGCGTTCCATCCGTGACGCCAAGGACCCGGTAGCGGCAGCCCGCCAGTTCAAAGACGAATTCGCCAAGTACTGGTGATATGCAGTGCAGAACTTACTGGGTCTTTATGAAAAAGCACTGCCCAAAGACGCTTCATGGCCGGAAAGATTGAATGTAGCCCGCAAGCTCGGCTTTGATTTCATGGAGATTTCCATTGATGAGAGTGACGAACGGCTGGCTCGCCTTGACTGGTCCAAGGCTGAAAAAGGGCAACTGCGTCAAGCCATCGAAGGCTCGAATATTCCCCTGTTGTCGATGTGCTTTAGCGGCCACCGCAAATATCCGCTGGGGAGCCGCGATCCGCAGGTGCGCAGAAAATCTCTGGAGTTGATGGACAAAGCTGTCAACTTTGCGGCCGATTTGGGAATACGGGTGATCCAACTGGCTGGCTATGACGTATACTACGAGGAACCGGGCGAAGATACCCGCGAACTATTTATTCTGGGTCTGCGGGCCGCCGCCGACATGGCGGCTCGCAGGCAGGTCATGCTGGGAATCGAGATCATGGACACCGCGTTCATGAATTCCATACAAAAATATCTGCAATATGATCGAATGATTGCTTCCCCTTGGTTGAGCGTTTATCCCGATATCGGCAATCTCAGCGCCTGGGGCAATGACGTCGAAGCTGAACTGGAGATTGGGTTTTCCCGCATCGTTGGGATTCATGTCAAGGAAACCCGGCGCGTGAGTGCGACTGGTGCCGGACAGTTCCGTGATGTTCCATTCGGGCAGGGCGAAGTCGATTTCGTCCGGATATTTCGCAAATTGAAACAGCTGCATTATGCGGGACCTTTTGTGATAGAGATGTGGGGAGATACCCTCGAAAATCCGGCAGCGGAGATATTGCGATCCCGCCAGTTTGTTCTGGAAAAAATGAAAGAAGCAGGCTTGTGATGGATATCCAGTGGTGTGTTTGTGATCTGGACGGAACTCTGCTTGATTCCAGGGGACGGCTTGGCGAAGCCAATGTGACGGCCTTAAAAAAACTGATGAATCAGGGTGTGGAGCTCATTCTGGCAACCGGACGCAGTGATCTGTTCGTCCGGGATTTTGTTGATAAGCTGGGTGTGCGTCAACCGGTCATCTCTTGCAATGGAGGCTTGATCCGAAACGTGACGACGGGAGAAGTCCTGTTGCGTCGGGTAATCGGAGAGGCGAAAGCCCGTGAATTGACCCAATACTGTTTGCATAACCGTTATGACACCTTGGCTTATACGGAAGAGCATGTCTATTATTTGAGCGGCAGTCGAAAAATCGGCGCATATCATCGTTATAACTCGGAAGTTGAATCTGCATTTCAGGTGCCGCTTCGTGAGGTTCAAAACGTGAATGATTTGCCGCTGCCTGAAGTGATCAAATTTCTGATTTCCGGGATTGATCCTCAGATTGCAGGGCGTATCCAGACCGGATTGGACACAGATGGTTCGTTGTCCATGGTGCAGTCGATGCACAATGTTCTCGACATCATGGCAAAGGGTGTCAGCAAAGGGGAAGCCGTGTCGCTTTTGGCGCAGAAGCTGGGAATGGACTTGGAGCGGACTCTCGTATTCGGCGACAATTACAATGATGTAAGCATGCTTACATTAGTCGGCTGGCCCATTACAGTCGCTAATGCGGAGGAATCGGTGAAACGCTTGGCCCGATTTGTGGCGCCGAGCAACGATGAATCCGGGGTTGCCTATGCAATCGAACACTTTATTCTGGAGGGATGAACCGTGGTACAAAAAGAAATCCTGGTGAAAAATCCTACCGGGTTGCACGCACGCCCTGCTTCTTTGTTGGTGGCGCAGGCTGCAAAATGGAAGTCAAAAATCACGATTCTGTTTAATAACAAGACGATCATTGCCAAAAGCATGTTGAGCCTTTTAGGCGGCGGAATTCGCAAGGGTTCTCAAATTGTGGTGGTTGCCGACGGGGAAGATGAACAGGATGCGTTGGTTGCCGTGTGTGATCTGATCGAGCAATTTGATGAATAGAAGGTGAAGGTATGCTGTTCCAGGGAATCGCCGCAGCGCCGGGTCTTGCCTTGGCCAGGTGTCTGATTGTTCAACCGTTGCCGGAATCCAATATGATGGCTCAAAGCATTGCACGCGACCAGGTTGATGCTGAGCTGGGTCTTTTTGCGCAGGCTGTGAAAAGCGCATCGGCGCAATTGGAGAAAATTCTGGATCGAGCTCGACAAGCCGGAGATGAGACAAAAGCAGATATCATCGGCGCTCAAGCGATGTTGCTGACTGACCCGCTGTTGGAAGAGGGTGTCTGCGAGAAGGTTTCCACACAATTTTTTTCGGCAATTCGAGCCGTCAAGGAAACAACAGACGAACAGGCGGACATTCTGGCCGGTCTGGATGATCCCTACCTGCGGGAACGGGCGGCGGATGTCAAGGATATCGGCAATCGAATTTTGGCGATTCTGATGGGAGTTCAAGAAATAGACTTATCCTTTTTGGAAGTCGATACGATCCTTGTCGGGCGAGAGATTACGCCATCGCAAATGGCATCGCTTGATGCGTCGAAAGTCAAGGGAATCGTAGCCGAAATCGGCGGAAAAACTTCCCATACGGCGATATTGGCGAACAACATGGAGATTGCAGCAGTGCTCGGATGTCAGGGAATACTGGCTTCAATCCAAGACGGAATACCCCTGTTGATTGATGGGACAAAAGGAACGGTCGAAACTGAGATTTCTGCAGAGCGAAACATCAGTCTGCAACAGGAAGTAAAGCGCCGCAAGATAATTAAGGAATCGCTTCGCGAGTTAATCGGACGTCCGGCCACCACTACCGACGGATTTACCGTGGAACTGGCAGCCAATGTAATGGATCCGGATGGCGCCGCAAAAGCTGATAAACTGGGCGCTGATGGAATCGGGCTGTACCGCACGGAGTTTTTATTCATGGATCGCACGACGGCGCCGTCGGAACAGGAACAATATGAAGCCTACATAAAAGTTGTTAAGGCGATGAAAGGGAAACCGGTCATCATCCGGACTATGGATATCGGCGGAGATAAAGAGATCGCCTATCTGAACCTTCCCAAGGAAGAAAATCCTTTCCTCGGATACCGGGCCATCCGGATCTGTCTTCAGGATAAACCACTATTTATGACTCAGCTGCGTGCTATTCTGCGGGCAGGAAAACACGGCAAGGCCCTCGTTATGTACCCGATGATTGCTTCGCTTGAGGAATTGCGGGAAGCTAACCGCATCCTGCAGGAAGCGAAGGAGTCTCTTAGAGCGGAAGGCATTCCTTTCGATGAGAATCTTGCGCCTGGGATCATGGTCGAAATTCCTTCGGCTGCAGTTACGGCCGATTTACTGATTCGAGAAGCAGCTTTTTTTAGCATCGGCAGCAACGACCTTACTCAATATACCTTGGCGGTAGACCGCATGAACGAACGCATCAGCAAACTGTATAACCATTTTCAACCCGGAGTGCTGCGGCTGATTCGTTCGGTGATTGAGACTGCAAATCGCGCCGGGGGTGGAAAATTTGCCGGTATGTGCGGCGAGATGGCTTCGGACCCGCTTGCGACGCTCTTGCTTTTGGGGTTTGGAATGACGGAGTTTAGCGTGAATCCATCATCCCTGCTCACGATTAAAAAGATTATCACATCTGTTGATATGTCCTATGCGCAGGAAGTCGCCGAAAAGGCGATGGCGCTTTCGACAGCGGAGGAGATTTCAGCGTATCTGAGTGCTGCATTGCCACCGGAACTACGTGACTATCTATAGGTCAGGAGGGTTGAAACCCATGAACGAATGGATTCGGGAAGTGCTGGAGGCGAATCTGGCACTGCCCAAATACGGAATGGTGACTTTTACCTGGGGAAATGTCAGCGCCATCGACCGCGAACGGCAACTGGTAGTGATCAAACCGAGCGGCGTTGCCTATGATGAAATGAAGGTTGAGCACATGGTTGTGCTGGATATGTCAGGGCGCGTGATACAGGGCGCCTGCCGCCCGTCCAGCGATACAGAAACGCACCTTGAACTGTACAGAGCTTTTTCGTCGATTGGGGGTGTGGTGCATACTCACTCTCGGTGGGCGACCGCTTGGGCGCAGGCGGGAAAAGGACTCCCCGCTTTTGGCACCACTCACGCCGACTACTTTTACGGAGAGATCCCTTGCACTCGTCCGCTTAGCTTGGCGGAGATACAGAAAGAGTATGAACTGAATACCGGGCGGGTCATCGTCGAAACTTTCCTGGAGCGGGGCATTGACCCGACGGCTGTTCCGGGAGTGCTGGTCAGCGGGCACGGACCTTTTGCCTGGGGAAAAGATGCGCATGACGCCGTTCACAATGCGGTGGTGATGGAAGAGGTCGCCATGATGGCGTTGCAGACGCTGCAGTTGCACCCGGGTTGCCCGCCCATCGACCAGACGTTGCTCGACAAACATTATCTGCGTAAGCATGGCAAACATGCATATTACGGACAAAACAATTTGTAACGAGAGGTGAAGACATGAGTAAAATTGATGAAATCACGAAAGAATCCTGGATTCTGAATACGTTTCCCGAGTGGGGAACCTGGCTGAATGAAGAGATCGAGGCGGAAGTTGTCGCGCCCGGCACGTTTGCGATGTGGTGGCTGGGGTGCACAGGCATCTGGGTAAAATCGGAAGGCGGAGCCAACATTTGCATCGATTTTTGGTGCGGTAGCGGCAAGCGGACCAAGGCGAAACCGTTTATGGATGCGCATCACCAAATGGCGCGCATGACCGGCGGAAAAAAGTTGCAGCCAAACCTGCGAATGACGCCGTTTGTGCTTGATCCTTTCGCGATTCGCCAGATTGACGCCGTCGTTTCCACGCACGATCATAATGATCATATCGACGTAAACGTTGCGGCAGCCGTCATGAAAAACTGCCCGGACACCGTACCGTTCATCGGGCCGAAAACTTGCGTGGAACTCTGGAAAAGCTGGGGTGTGCCGGCGGAGCGCTGCATCGTCGTCAAACCGGGAGATGTCGTGAAGATCAAAGATACTGAACTGTTGGCGCTGGAGTCCTTCGACCGAACGGCGCTGATCACATTGCCCAAAGGTGAGACGCTTGCAGGAAAGATGCCCGGCAATATGGATGAGAGAGCCGTTAACTACTTGATTCAAACTCCCGGCGGTAATCTTTACCACAGTGGTGATTCCCACTATTCGAACTACTATGCCAAACACGGAAACGATCATCGCATTGACGTTGCCCTGGGATCGTTCGGCGAGAACCCCCGTGGTATCACTGATAAAATGACGGCCTCCGATATGCTGCGGATGGCGGAAGCGCTGAAAACAAAAGTCGTGATCCCATTCCACCATGATATCTGGTCCAACTTTCAGGCTGATCCGGCTGAAATCAGTGTGTTGTATGAGATGAAGAAATACCGTCTGCAATATAAGTTTAAACCCTTCATCTGGCAGGTCGGCGGCAAATTCGTTTATCCGGACGACAAGGACAAACGGGAGTATCATTATCCGCGTGGATTCGATGACTGCTTCGAAGGCGAGATTGACTTGCCCTATCTTTCATTCCTGTAATTTTTCCACCAATATTGCATATAGGGGTTGTTTTACTATAAGTGACGCGCTGAAATTCAGCGCGTTTTTTTATTTGTATTTGCAAACAGGGATTATGATTTGAATA
>DATMYT010000030.1:0-6151 GCA_035560855.1 Negativicutes bacterium
GAGTAGAGGAGCAACCTGCAATAGTACCGGAGAAGAGAGTGTGTATCAGTGACTCTCCGAGAAAGGGCCAGTTGCCGAAGCGTTGAATTTGGGCACGTCAAATGACGCTGGGTTCATGTCGAATAGGCATGAGACTGTCACCAATTAATTATTGGTGGAGAGCTATCTCATCAGAAGTGGGTAAGCATAACATTGATGTTGTGACTTGCTACTTTACCAAGGCTTGTTTTGTGACAGCCGGTGAGATATTTTTCTCACCGGCTGTCTTTATTTATTTTTAGGAGGTGTGGTACGTGATCAGAGTGATGGTATCAGGCGCGAATGGGCGTATGGGACGGGAAGTACTAGGAGCCTTGTCCCGGGATTCAGAGTGTGAAATTGTGGCAACGGTTGATCTCAAAGCTGCATGGGAAGATGTCGGTGAAATCTTGGGGCTGGGGAAATCCGGAGTAAAGATTGAAGCTGATCTGGAGGCGGCCATCATAAGCCACAAGCCTCAGGTTATGGTGGACTTTACGCATCCCAAAGCGGTTGTCGGCAATGTAATGACTGCGTTGCGGCACGGAGTGATTCCGGTTGTCGGGACTACGGGAATCACTGAATCGGATTTGTCCATGATTCGCTCGTATTGCGAGGAGCATGAGGCTACCTGCTTCATATGCCCGAATTTTTCCATCGGTGCGGTATTAATGATGCGGTTTGCACAGGAAGCAGCCCGTTATCTGCCCCATTGTGAAATCATTGAGATGCATCATGATCAAAAATTGGATGCGCCTTCCGGTACAGCGTTGCTAACGGCAAAGATGATTGCGGGAGAACGCGACGGATTGAAACAGGGGCATCCGGATGAAGAGGAAAAAATCCCCGGCGCACGCGGGGCTGAATATGAAGGGTTTAGAATTCATAGTGTTCGACTGCCGGGTTATGTGGCGCATCAGGAAGTTATCTTCGGTGGAGTGGGACAGATTTTAACCATTCGCCATGATTCGCTCGCACGAGAATCCTTTATGCCGGGCGTAGTACTGGCTTGTAAAAAAATTATCGGTCGCAAGGGTCTGGTTGTCGGTCTGGATCAATTACTGGGAGAATAGGGGGAAAATAAAATGAAGAAGTATAATGTGGCGATTTTGGGTGCAACAGGCGCGGTTGGACAAGAGTTTATCAATCTGATCGAGGAACGAAACTTTCCTTTCTCTGGCATGAAATTGCTGGCGTCAGCCCGTTCCGCCGGCAAGAAACTTATGGTAGCCGGAAAGGAATATATAGTGGAGGAAGCAACTCCGGATTCCTTCGCAGGGGTAGACATCGCTCTTTTTGCCGGCGGAGCCGCCAGCAAAACATTTGCACCTTATGCAGTAAAGGCGGGTGCAGTGGTCATTGATAATTCCAGCGCGTTTCGCATGGACCCCGAGGTTCCGTTGGTAGTTCCTGAAGTTAATCCTGAAGCTGTGCGAACACATAAAGGCATCATTGCAAATCCCAATTGTTCGACCATCATTATGGTAATGGCGCTCAAACCAATCCATGATCGCGCGAAGATTAAACGAGTGGTAGTGTCAACTTATCAGGCGGTGTCCGGTGCGGGCAAGGAAGGCCTTGATGAATTGACGGAGCAGGTAAAGGCAGTCAGTGAAGGACGTCCGGTAGAGGCCAAGATACTGCCAAGCGCCAGTTTACCCAAGCATTATCAGATTGCTTTCAATTTGCTGCCGCAGATCGATGTGTTCCTGGAAGACGGGTATACCAAAGAAGAAATGAAAATGGTGCACGAGACCCGCAAAATCATGAATACGCCTGAAATGGCCATTACAGCGACCACTATCCGGGTGCCGGTGTACCGCAGCCATTCCGAGTCGATCAATCTCGAATTGGAATCTCCCTTGTCCGTAGCGGATACCCAGGCAGCCTTGGCAGAGTTCCCAGGCGTCATTGTGCAGGATAATCCGGCGGAAATGGAATACCCCATGCCACTGTTTACATCGAGCCGGAATGAAGTGTTTGTCGGCCGTATTCGAGCCGATGAAAGTGTGAAATATGGGTTGAATCTTTGGGTTGTGGGCGACCAGATTCGCAAAGGCGCTGCGCTTAACGCTCTTCAGATTGCAGAGCTCATGATTGAACAAAACTTGCTGTAGGAGAGAAATAATGCGAATCTTGGTCCAAAAATTTGGTGGAACATCGGTTTCAACAGTTGAAAACCGGCGACTAGCGGCGGAAAAAATCAGCCATGCTATCGAAGAAGGCTTTCGACCTGTGGTCGTTGTTTCTGCCATGGGACGCAAAGGGCAGCCGTATGCGACGGATACATTGATCGGCGTTGCAAAGGACTCCCATTCGTTACTTTCCCGGCGCGAGCTTGATATGATGATGGGATGCGGCGAGATCATATCTTCAGTGGTCATGGCGTCCACATTGCAAGAGTTTGGCATAGATGCTGTTGTGCTTACCGGTGGACAGGCCGGTATTATTACAGACAACCAGTATGGCAACGCAAAAATCCTGAGAATTAATCCATCGCGTATCAAAAAAGAGCTAGCGGCAGGAAAAGTGCCAGTAGTATGTGGGTTTCAGGGTATGACCGTGGAGGGTGATCTGACGACGCTGGGGCGTGGCGGCAGTGATACAACTGCATCTGCGTTAGGTGCGGCATTGCCGGCGGAAATGATCGAAATTTATACTGATGTAGATGGCATTATGACTGCCGATCCTCGCGTAGCTCCGAAGGCTCATATTTTGGAAATGATCAGTTATGCAGAGGTCTCTCAGCTTGCACAGCAGGGCGCCAAGGTGATTCACCCCAGGGCCGTCGAATTCGCGATGCAAAAAAACATCCCGGTTGTTGTTAAATCAACTTTTTCTGATGCGCCCGGCACGTTGATCACAACGGCCGCACAGGTTGCAGAAAGTAGTGATGCGCCGATTTCTGACCGAATTGCGACTGGCGTGACCTATGTGAAGGATATTATACAGATTAAGGCCGAACTGTCGGCGGATAATGCCCACGCCGATAGTTCGCGCATCTTCAAACTCTTGGCAAATGCCGGAATTAATGTTGATCTGATTAATGTGTTGCCGCGTCAGTTGCTTTTTACGGTACAGGAAGATGATGCCCAAGAAACGAAGCAATGTCTTGGCGCGGCAGGATATCGCCTGACTACCCTGGAAAAATGCGCCAAGGTTTCGGTTGTTGGCGGAGGAATGGGCGATGTTCCTGGCGTGATGGCCAGTTTTGTTGAGGCCTTGGCGGCAAAAGAAATTCCGCTTTTGCAGACAGGGGACTCGCAAACCTCCATTTCAGCACTGATCGATGGGAAGCATTTGGAGATTGCGGTAAGTGCCTTGCACAGCCAATTTGGACTTGATTAAAATAAATTTTAACGGGAGGAATGGGACATGAAAAGTTTTGGCAGAGTACTGACTGCAATGGTAACCCCATTCAATGATGATTACAGTGTAAACTATGCGGCGGCTGCGGAGCTGGCCAAATATCTTGTGGCGCACGGAAATGACGGATTGGTTGTTGCGGGTAGCACCGGTGAATCTGCAACATTGAGCGCGGACGAAAAGCTGCGGCTGTTCAGTACGGTGTTGGATGCCGTCGGCGACCGGGCGACAGTCATTGCAGGAACGGGTTCCAATGATACGCTGGTTTCCATCAAAATGACGCAAGAAGCGGAAAAGCTTGGCGTGCACGGTGCAATGCTGGTTGGTCCATATTATAATAAACCTCCGCAAGAAGGGTTTTATCAGCATTTTAAAATGATTGCAACAGAAACCAAATTGCCGATTATTCTATATAATGTTCCAGGCAGGACTGCATCGAATATTTTGCCGCCGACGATCGCCAGATTGTCGGAGATCCCCAATATTGTGGCGGTAAAAGAAGCCAGCGGCAGTTTGGAACAAGTATCGGAGATCGTGCGTACGGCCCGACCGGGCTTTTGGGTTTACAGCGGCGATGATAGTCTTACCTTGCCGATTCTGTCGGTTGGCGGCTGTGGGATCATCAGCGTTGCCGGACATGTTGTGGCGGCGCGAATGCAAGAGATGATTGCAGCCTATTTATCCGGCGACGTGAAAAAAGCCCAGTCGATCCATATCGAACTAATGCCTTTTTTCAAAGTAATATTTGTGACTACCAACCCGATCCCGATCAAAACTGCTGTCAACCTCATGGGACTAAACGGTGGAACGTTCCGTCCTCCCATGGTACAGCCAACGCAGGCGGAAACAGATCAGCTGAAAACTGTGATGCGGAGCCTGAAAATCAACGTGTAAAATCATCCTGAAAAGTAAAAACGAGCAGCCAACCTGAAAGGGAAGGCTGTTTTTTATTGTTGCCGGCTTGATTTTGAGTTATAATATTATGAATGCAGTGCGCGGCATTAAAATAGTTGGAGGTGAAAGTTTGGGCAAACAAATGGAAAAATTGCAGATTATCCCGTTGGGCGGCCTGGGTGAAATCGGCAAGAATATGACGGTGTTCCGTTATGGTGACGACATTATCGTGATCGACGCCGGGCTAATGTTTCCGGAAGACGATATGTTGGGCATCGATTTGGTGATTCCTGATATTTCGTATTTGGTTGAGAATAAGGATAAGGTTCGAGCGATCTTTATCACGCACGGTCACGAAGACCACATCGGCGCGTTGCCTTTTGTTCTCAAAGAATTGGAGGTTCCTGTATATGGGACTCCCCTGGCGCTGGGGATCCTACAGGGCCGTCTGAAAGAAAAAGGCGTGTCGACGGCCGATCTTCATCCGATCAAACCCGGTGACCAGTTCGAGATTGGTCCGTTTACCATTGGCTTTATCCGCGTCAACCACAGTATCGCTGACGCAGTGGCAATTTACCTGAAAACGCCGATTGGGACGATCCTGCATACTGGCGACTTTAAAATCGATCATACGCCAGTGGATGGTCAAGTAACTGAGTTTCATCGATTCGCTGAACTTGGGAACGAAGGCGTATTGGTTATGCTGTCTGACAGCACCAATGCAGAGCGGCCAGGGTTTACCAAAAGCGAACGTTCAGTAGGCGCATCGTTTGACGAGAAGTTTCGGGCTGCGCAAAGCCGGATCATTATCGCCAGTTTTTCGTCCAATGTGCATCGATTGCAACAAGCTATTGATGCGGCATTCAAATTTGGTCGAAAAGTTGCCGTCATTGGCCGAAGTATGCTCAATGTCGTTGGTATTGCTATTGAACTGGGCTATCTGAAAGTTCCTGATGGGATACTCATTGATATATCAGAAATTAATAATTACGCGCCCAATCGAATCGTCATACTGACGACCGGTAGTCAGGGAGAACCTATGTCGGCGCTGACGCGTATGGCAATGTCTGATCACCGGAAAGTAGAAATAGTTCCTGGTGACACGGTCATGATTTCTGCAACGCCCATTCCCGGTAACGAAAAGCTGGTCGCGCGCACAGTTGACTATCTTTTCAGGCAAGGGGCGGAAGTTATTTATGAAGCATCCTCGGGGATTCACGTTTCCGGTCATGGAAGTCAGGAAGAGTTGAAACTCATGTTGAACCTTGTCCGGCCGACGTATTTTATTCCTGTTCATGGCGAATATCGGATGCTGAAAGTTCATGCAAAAATTGCCCAGGAACTGGGCATTCCCAAGGCAAATGTCTTTATTGCCGAAAACGGCTCTGTTTTGGAGTTTACTGCAGAAACAGGCGCAATCAACGGCAAGGTAACTGCGGGCGCTATTCTCGTGGACGGTCTTGGCGTGGGCGATATTGGCAACATTGTTATGCGGGATCGTCGTCAGTTGTCGCAGGATGGAATCCTGATCGCGGTTATTGCAATGGACAAGGCTAGTGGTTGTGTGGTTTCCGGGCCGGAAATCGTATCCCGCGGTTTCGTTTATGTCCGCGAATCTGAGCAATTGATGGAAGAGGCCCGGATGAAAATCCAGGAAGCGCTGGATCGATGCGAAGCTAATGGGTCTACCGATTGGGGAACGATCAAAAATAGCGTACGGGATATCCTCGGGAAGTTCCTGTACGAAAAAACCCGTAGACGACCGATGATCATGCCGATCATCTTGGAAGTCTGAACTTGGAACCGAGACATTGTCTCGGTTCTCTTTTCGTGGCAGGAGTTCTGGGGTTGGCGTAGAAAATCAGCATAGAGG
>DATMYT010000031.1:0-4059 GCA_035560855.1 Negativicutes bacterium
GCCGTATCTATCGGTGCGTGTGTTTTTTTGTCGGCTGAGAAACTGGCTCAAAAAGAATCCATGAGCCGCATGAATTTGAACTCCGTCAAATCCAGCCTGTTTTGCCCTAAAGGCGGCTGTCCCAAACTCCTTTACGATGGAAGTTATGTCGTTTTGTGAGGCGGAAGAGGGCGTCCACCGTTCCCCATTTCTACCGGCGAAGGAAAGTTGCAGAAAAATAGAAGATTCGCTTTTATGAACCCTATCCGTAAGTTTGCGATAGTCCTGGATGAAGGAATCCTCATAAATCCCTGTCATTCCCGATAAGGTAGTAGAGTCTGCCGTAAAATAAGTGCCACCAGTAATAATTAAGCTAACCCCACCTTGGGCAAGGGTCTCATAACTCTTAAACAATCTATCCGTCAAATGACCTTTGTCATCTGCCATGTTTTCCCAAGTCGCAGAACGTATCATTCGATTTTTCAGCGTCAAATTGCTAAGCTGCGTCTTATCAAACAATGTTTTCATAGACCCAGTTCTTCCCCCACGACGATCACATGAACATCGGTCAGCCGGGGCTTTTTATGCATGATGGTAGTAATGTTGCAGATTCGACTCGGACCCTGGCAGTCTACACACACGCCTGTCTGGGCGCAAGGATTGGGGTAACCGAGTCGTTTATTGTTGGGCGGTGATGCCCAGAGTTTCACGCGGTTTTCTGCCTCGGCCACGTCATGGACAATTTTATTAATGCCAACGACAATGAAAACTTTATCCGGGCCAAACAGCATCGCGCCTACACGGTTGCCGGTCGCATCAACATTTACCAGCTTGCCGTCGAGAGTCACCGCATTCGTTCCTGACAAATATACATCCGATAATAAGTGCTGACGCCGGATGGCGCGTATTTCCTGCTGACTGAGTCCGGGCTTCGTGTAATTCAGGACAGGATTCCCACGCCCTTCGAGTTTTGCTATCACTCCCAGCTGGTCTAAGGTTACCGACCCGCCAAAACCGATGGAAGCTTCTAGCGGGATCAGTTCAAGCAACTTGTCGACAGCTTCCTCGCGGGTGGGAACATAAGTAGCGGTAAAGTTGTTTTGGGTAAGCGCCTTCACTAGTTTTTCTCCGAGAGTATCACGATGCCATTGGACGTACTCACTCATTTTCATTCCTCCTAAAGATTTTGCTCTATAGAAAACAATCTATGCTATAATAGTAGCATTAGCGTTGTTTTTGACAAGTACGCACTTATTGGTGCGGTAGTAACCATTTGTATACCGAAAGAACTTGAGGAGTGGGAATGCATGATCAAATTTAGGAACATAGAATATCAATGTTCGATGGAATTAACGCTGGATCTCATCGGGGGGAAATGGAAATCGCTCATTCTGTGGCATTTAGGCGAAGACACCTTGCGGTTTAGTGAACTAAAGAGGACATTGCCGCAGGTTACACAAAAAATGCTGACGCAGCAACTCAGAGAATTAGAAGAATGCGGCTTGGTCAAACGATTCATTTACACGCAGATTCCGCCCAAAGTGGAATACTCGCTTACTGAGTCCGGCAAGAGTCTGCTACCCATTTTGGCAACACTTTGCCAGTGGGGGCTTGATTACGTGAATAACGCCGAACCGGCCGCGATACAAGAAGGTTGTCAAAATTCCGCAATAGTATAGTGCTATATAAAGTGCGCCAAAAGAAAAGAGAACACTCTACCTGAATGACAGGCAGGGTGTTCTCTTTTTTGAAGTATGTAAGCCTTATAATACCTTGGACAGAAAATCTCTGGTCCTGGCATTTTGCGGATGATTGAACAGCTGATCAGGAGGACCTTCTTCTAGAATTAGTCCTTCATCCATAAACAGAATCCGATCTCCCACTTCCCGGGCAAAGCCCATTTCGTGAGAAACAATGACCATGGTCATTCCGTCAATCGCCAATTGTTTCATGACGCCGAGCACTTCGCCCACCATCTCCGGGTCCAGGGCTGATGTCGGCTCGTCAAACAGCATCACATCCGGTTCCATGGCCAACGCCCGGGCAATCGCAATGCGCTGCTGCTGACCGCCGGAAAGAGAAGAGGGATAGGCATTTTCCTTTTCGGCCAAGCCTACCATGTTGAGCAAGGAAATCGCCTTGCGATACGCCTCTTCTTTGGGGACGTTCTTCACCATGACCGGTGAAACCATAATATTGTCGATTACTTTTTTATGGGGAAACAAGTCGAATTGCTGAAATACCATGCCCAGTTTGGTGCGGATTTTATTGATATCGGCGTTTGGATCGGTGATGTTTTGTCCCTCAAGAATGATTTCCCCCGCTGTAGGAATCTCGAGCAAATTCATGCAGCGCAGAAAAGTAGATTTACCTGAGCCTGAGGGGCCAATGACCACGACAACTTCACCTTTTTGGATGTGGTTGGTAATGCCTCGTAAAACATGATTATCGCCAAAATACTTGTGCAAACCATTAATGCGAATCACTGGCTTTCATCCTCCTTTCGGCCCAACTGATCAGCCTTCCGAGCGAGAAGGTCAGAACCAGATAGAAAAGGGCAGAAATCAAAAGAGGTTCCAGTCCCTTGTAAGTAGCGCCCTGTACAACCTTTGCAGTAAACGTCAGTTCAGCGATCCCCAGAACATAGGCCATGGAAGAGCCCTTGATCACAGCCACAAATTCATTGCCAATAGCCGGCAAAATGTTCTTGATCGCCTGGGGCATAATGATTTCCCTCATTGCCAAAAAATGAGTCATTCCCAGGCTGCGGGCCGCTTCCATCTGGCCCCGCGGCACAGACTGGATACCTGCCCGCACAATTTCCGCAATATACACGCTGGAATTAAGGCTGATTGCGGCAATACTGGCAATCAGCGCCACCATATTGCTGGGTAGGCTGGATGACTGAGGGTGCATACCAATCAGCACATAAGCAACCAAAATCTGCAGCAACACCGGAGTGCCGCGCATCGTTTCGATAAAAACAAAGGCAACCATGCGAAGCGGATAGGCCTTTCCCACGGATAGCTTCGATGTTTTAAATAAGTAGACCCAGACTCCCACGATGGTTCCCAGGACAATAGAAATTATCGAAATAAGCAACGTCAGCTTTATGCCACTGAAAAACATCGGCAGGTATGTGCCTGCAAACTCAAAGTCCAAAATGCTCCCCCTACCTCAGGTATACTAATAAAGGTTTTATTTCTTTTTGCTTGTTCCGGCCAATTGAGCGGCTGCATCAACGTACTTTTGCATTTGGCCCGAATCATTCAGGCGTTTGATCGTACTGTTCAATTGCGTCTGCAATGCAGTAGAATTTTTCCGCAGAGCCACGGCTACGCCCGGACTGTTGAGCGAAGAGTCATCGATGATCACTTTCTCGGCAATCACAAATTCAGGATTTGCAGCAACAGCCATCTGGTTAACGACCTTGGTCGTCACGATGCCTTCAATCTGATTGGATTTGAGCGAAAGGAACAACGTATTCATGCTCTCGATTTTGGTATACTTTCCACCGGGGATGAGACTGGTCATCAGCTTGTCTTGTAGGGAAGAAAGCTGAAGGCCGATTTTTTTATCTTTCAGGTCGCTAAAGCTATTAAACTTCGACAGGTTTTCTTTGGTTGTCAGCAACGTCTGAATCCCTTTGTAATAGACATCGGAAAAGTCCACCGTTTTGCGCCGTTCTTCCGTCGCCGACATACCGGAAATAATGACGTCAATCTGCCCTGACTGCAGCGTCGTTAATAACGCATCAAAAGACAGTTCTTTCAGTTCCAGCTGTACGCCCATGTCTTTGGCGACTTCTTTTGCCAAGTCCATGTCAAAGCCAACAACCGTATCTTTTCCGTCGATCATCGCGTGAAATTCAAAAGGAGCAAAATCGGCGTTAACCCCAACAACCAGTCTGCCTTTTGCCTTGATTTTTGCAAGACTGTCATCGGCGGAAGCAGCGGCAGGAGCATTTGAGGCAGGTTTCTTATCAGGTGTGGAAGAACAGCCGGTAATAGCAACAGCCAGCAGTACCCCCATTACAACCGCCAGGATGATCTGCCACAGTTTTTTCCCAGATTTCATATT
>DATMYT010000032.1:0-9101 GCA_035560855.1 Negativicutes bacterium
ACTATGCACATGGCAAGAGGTATCAGACAAATTTTCGCCTCCCTCGGCATATGGTCCATATTTTGCTGTTGTCCGGCTTTGGCGGCGCCCACTACTCCCCCCAACGCCGGAGCCATTCTTAGCGAACAGAAAGAGAACTTGTTGCCGCAACCGGTAAAACCAGCACTCCGTCTTGAGATCGACAAACAGAACGAAACAACCCCTGCTGTTGCCGGACCGAAAATCCTGGTCAACAGGTTTCACATCACCGGACAGACAATCTACCCAGAGAGCGAGCTCTTGATGCTTGTCAGCGAGTCTGCCGGCAAAGAACTAACTCTTGGCGAACTACAGGCTCTTGCGAGAAGCGTTGCAAAGTACTTTCACAAACAGGGCTATCTGGTAGCCAACGCCTATATACCGGCGCAGCAAATATCGGACGGAGTTGTAGAAATCGCCGTAGTAGTCGGGCAATACGGCAAAATCGACATTCGAAATCATTCGGGGTTAAGGACAAGCAAAATAGAAGAATATCTCAGTAACATCAAGAGTGGCGATACCATACAAAACAGCGCATTGGAAGCTACCCTGCTTCTGCTAAGCGATGTCCCGGGACTAAGCGCCAAAGCTACGCTCGCAGCCGGAGCAACCGGCGGGACATCGGATTTGATCGTTGACATCAGCGATACGGAAAAATTTAGCGGCCTGATTTTCGTCGATAACGCCGGAAACCGCTATACGGGAAAAAACAGGCTTGGCGCAGCAGTGAATGTCAATAATATAAGCGGAGTCGGGGATTTGTTCAGTCTTGGCGCCACTTACACCGGCTCCGGCATGAACGACTACAACATTAGCTACACGCTGCCACTGGGTGCAAGAGGCAAGATCGGCGCCCGTTATTCACAGATGCACTACTTGTTGGGGGATGATTTCGCCGATTTAAGCGCCAACGGTCTGGCGAAAACCACCGGAATTTATACATCTTATGTATTTAAACGCTCCCGTAATTTTAATTTAATGGGACGGGTAGAGTATGACAGCAAAGACCTAATTGACCAAATTGATGCAACCTCTTCCTATAGTCAGAAAAAAGTGGATGCTTGGGTCATCGGGCTGAACGGCAGCAGCCGGGATCAGCTATGGGGAGGCGGCGTCAATTATTTTGGGCTCAGCTATACCCGAGGGCATCTGAACCTTCTGAGCGCTGACGCAATGACCAATGATTCCAACGCTCAAACAGCCGGAGATTACGGAAAAACAAATTTTGAACTGAGCCGAATACAAGCCCTCAATAATCGGCTGAATTTGCATCTTTCTCTGGTTGGGCAGTTGGCCGGAAAAAACCTGGATTCGTCCGAAAAATTGCAAATCGGCGGCCCTTATGGTGTACGGGCCTACCCTGTTGGCGAAGCGGCCAGCGATGCCGGATATATTTTTAGCGGAGAGCTGCGTTGGAATTTGCCGACACCGCGGTTTCAGGTGGCTGCGTTTTATGATCACGGCGTAGCTACCCTCAATAAAGACCCTTGGACGGGAAGCGGACAAAACTTGCGAGTCCTTGGCGGCGCCGGAATTGGTCTGATCTGGAGCCGACCGGGAGATTATTCCCTTCGCTTGGACTATGCCTGGCAAACTACAACATCGGAGCAAGCCGTATCGGATAGCAACAGCAACGGTCGGTTCTGGTTAAGAGCAACCAAGTTCTTTTAGATTGGCGGGAGGGATAGAAAGTGAAACGAAAATGGCAACGCGGCTGGCAGCGCGAGAAGACAAATACGGCGACTTTATCTTCCAGTACCACAACCGAAGTAGTAGCCGCTAAATCCGGCAATTGGGCGAAAAAGTTGTTGGCCCCGCTCACCGTAGCCAGCTTGCTGTTGCTGCAAGTTTCCATCGGTTATGCAAACCCGACAAGCGGCGTAATTACTGCGGGAAGTGGCAGTATATCCCAAACAGGAACTACCACGACGGTTACGCAAAACACCGGGAAAATGAGCGTCAACTGGCAATCATTCAATATTAATTCGAACGAAGCGGTCAACTTTGTTCAACCCAGCGCCGCCTCCATTGCCCTGAACCGAATTGTCGGCAACAGCGCCAGCAATATCTATGGGCAGCTAAATGCGAACGGACAAGTGTTTCTGATCAACCCCAACGGCGTATTGTTCGCTCCCGGAGCGCAAGTGAACGTAGGCGGCTTGGTGGCTTCCAGTCTCAACTTGTCGGATAGCGACTTTCTGGCTGGAAAATACAATTTCAACGGCAGTACTGGATCGGTAGTCAACCACGGGACCATCACCGCCGCCAACAAAGGGTATGTTGCCTTGCTGGGCGCTCAGGTTTCCAATCAAGGGATCATTGTTGCCAACCAAGGAACGGTTGCTCTGGGGGCAGGCAGTGCGGTAACGCTTGATTTAGCTGGCGATGGCTTATTAAATCTGGCTGTTAACGGAGCGACCCTGCAAGCTCTGGTCGAGAACAAAAACCTGATTCAGGCAAACGGCGGGCAAGTAATTATGACGGCGCGCGCCGCCGATACACTGGCCGGGACCGTGGTCAACAATACCGGCATCGTACAGGCGCAGCGAATCAATAACGCAAATGGTGTGATTGTTCTGGATGGTGGAACCAATGGAATCGTTAGTGTCAGTGGTACGCTGGATGCGTCCGGCGCGGCAGCCGGGCAGACCGGCGGAACCGTCAAGGTCCTGGGGAACACGGTTGCCGTTGACAACGCCACGATCAACGCCTCTGGCGATGCGGGCGGCGGCACAGTACTGATCGGCGGAAATTGGCAAGGCAAAGGCAACGAGCACACTGCCGCCAACACGACAGTAGGCGCCAATACCATGATTCGGGCCGATGCGCTGACCAGCGGCAATGGCGGCAAGATAGTCGTCTGGGCGGATAACAGCACTAATTTTGGCGGACGCATCAGTGCCAAAGGCGGAGCAAATGGCGGCGACGGCGGCAGTGTGGAGACGTCCGGGCACAAAACACTGACGGTAAGCGACAGCGCTCGGGTGAATACGCTGGCGCCGAAAGGGAAGGCCGGTTCCTGGCTGCTGGACCCGAATGACGTCACTATCGCCGCTGCCGGCGGAACCATCAGCGGGTCTACGATTGCTACCAATCTTCAGACCGGCAATGTCGAAATAGATACTGCGACTTCAGGCACAGCTGGGGGCAACGGTGATGTATTCATCAATGACAACATTATCACTTCCAGCGACTTAACTGCGACACGCACCCTGACCTTGAAAGCCGAACGCGACATCACCCTGGCCGCCGGCAAGTCAATTGATGCAACCCAAGGCGGCAACACGCAAAAGCTGAACGTCATACTCTGGTCCAACAGCGCCAATACAGGCGGCTCCATTGCGATCGGATCATACAGCGGATCTACTGCGACGATCAAGAGCAATGGTGGAGATATCACACTTTCAGGCGGTTCCGACTTAACCACGGGGTATGCTTTGGGACGGGATAGCGCCCAGGAACATGCAAACGGCGTATTCATCGGCAACGCCACCCTGAACTCAAACGGCGGAAACATCCTTATCCGGGGCAAAGGCGCTCAAGTCGAGGGCCAGACCAGCGGCGGCGGAGTTTACGGCGCACTAGGCGTTTGGGGATACGGTACCAATAGCCCCCGCATTGACAGTGGAACCGGAACTATATCGATCACCGGGTATTCCCAGGGAACGACGACGATGACCGCCAACCCCGATGCCCCCGGTTTTGGCTGGGAAGGCAACGGCGTAATTACTTCGGCCAATACCACTGCCGCTGCCATAACCATCGTGGGAGACGCGAGGGCGGCAAACACCAATGACTGGCCATCAGGCATGCGGATAAAGAACACAACTATTTCTGCGACCAATGGCGGCGGAATCACTTTAATCGGCTATGGCGGTACAACGCCCCTAAGCAACCCGGCAGACGGGATAAGACTAAATTCCGGGGCGAAGATCATCTCCACGTCAGGGCCAATCACGCTCACCGGCACTAAAGGCACCGGCAATGCGTCAAGCGCCGACATCGCTTTAAATGGCGGCACGATCACCAGCACCACCGGCGATATTACTCTGAATGCAGATATTTTGCGCTTGGAGACCACAAGCAGCACCCTTGGCAGCAGCGGCGCCCTCAACATCAAGCCGCGAACCGTTGGCACCAGCGTTGGCATTTCCGGCGGCGCCGGGACTTTAAGTTTACCGGCAACCTATTTTACCAGCAACTTTGTGAATGGTTTTTCACAAATTACGATCGGCAGAACTGACGCCGGGAAAATAACAATTGGTGGCTCAACGACCCTCAATGACGCGACGGCGATAGTGAGCGGCGACGACATCACAATCAATGGAGCGGTGAACGCTTCAGGACAAACGGTCGCATTAACGGGGGGAAACGGCAAAACAGTTAGCGGCAGCGGCAACATTACCGCAGGAAGTTTGTTGCTAAATGGGACGGGAGCCTCCTACAACCTAAATACGGCAAGCGGCAACTCCGTCGGCACACTGGCTGCCAACGGAGTCGCCGACGTGAAGTTCATTAACAATGGCGCCTTGACAATAGGCACGGTCGGCGCAGTTTCAGGCATAACGGCCACCGGTTTGGTAGATATCGAGACCACATCCGGCGATTTAACAGTGGCAAAAAACATTGCCACAACGAATGCCACGCCCAATGCGATCATGCTGGCCTCCGGTACGAATACGGCAGCCGGAACAGCCGGCGGCGGCGACATCAAAGTCAGCGGAACGCCTGCCGTCAGCACCGGTGCAGGCGGACGCGCAGTGCTTTATAGCGGTTCGCTTTCAGGCAGTACCGCTCTGCCAGATTTGATCGGAATCGGCTCCGGGAAATTCCGTTACAATAGCAGCAAAAGCGTTGCCAACTACACCACGGCTCTCGGCGCATCCGGCATCTATGCCATCTACCGGGAACAGCCTACGATCACGGTCACAGCCAATAACGACAGCAAAACCTATAGCGGGCTGGCATACAGCGGCGGTAACGGTGCAAGTGTAAGCGGCCTGGCGAACGGCGATGCCGCATCAAGTCTTAGCGGCACGCTTGCCTACAGCGGGACAAGTCAAGGGGCGATCAACGTCAATTCCTACGTCATTACTCCCAGCGGCTATTCTAATGGGTTGGGATATGCCCTGACTTACGCCGATGGCACCCTGACGGTAAGCAAAGCCCCCTTGAGCGTGACCGCCAACAACGACAGCAAGACCTATAGCGGGCTGGCATACAGCGGCGGCAATGGCGTCAGCTACAGTGGGCTGGTGAACAGCGAAACCCCTTCGGTACTGGGAGGAGTTTTGAGCTACAGCGGCACCTCGCAGGGAGCCGTCAATACGGGGGCGTATTCCATCATCCCCGGCGGACTAACTTCCGGCAATTACAGTATCAATTTCGCGAATGGAACGTTAACCATACGTCAAAACGTTGCGCAAAACGATGCCTATAAAGGCGCAATCCATACCGCCGACCAAGACCCCGGCAACAACCGTTCGAAGGCCTCTCCTCCTAGCGCCGATCCCTCTGTCGGTGCATTGGGTCTTACAATTTTGCCAGCGCCAACTGCGGAGATTATCCCGGCATCCGGCTCACTTGTCGTGTATAGTGTCGACAACGGGCAACAACAAGTTATGGGAGCGTACCAACTGAATTTCGGCAAAGACGGCCTAAAGTTGTCGGGAGCGTCGCAGCCAGCAGCCGTCAGGGTTGAAGCGCCCACAGTTGCGGGCAAGGGAACCAATCTGGAAATTGCTCTGACCAATGGGGAAATCGGCAGGTATTTTGTAAGCGTCGTCGATAATTCGCTGATTATCCAACCGGTAAACGATAGCGCCAGAAATTATCTGCTTCATACCGACTCCACGGACAACAAACCTATTGTAACCGCCGGAATGATGGCCGTTTTGCATGATCTTGGCGTAAATCCGGGCAGCATACAAAGCGTTTTCATCTATAAAAAATAGTCTTGAATCACACTCGCTTTAGACCGTTCGGTATTCTGCTGATTAAATTGCCTTATTCAACAGTATTACCCCTTTACTAATTCTATCCGAAAGCGGGCTTTGCGCGACAGAGCATCGCCTGTAAAAAAAGAGCCGCTGTATTTACAAGCGGCTCAAATAATCATCATAAAGTTGTCCCTATTCCACTTCGTCTTCCTTCAGCTCAATCGTCTCTCCCTCAAGCGTCCCGTCCCACGCGACTTCCGCCAGCAGCTCGTCGCCCCCGCCTCCGTCGTCTCCCCTTTCCTCCATCGCCAATATCACCGCGACCCGGTGAATAATATCGTGCGCCTCCTCGACGCGCTTCTTTGCCAGCGTAGCGTTCTGCTCTTCCTCGTCCTCCGCCACGTCTTCCACCGCGCCGATCACTTCGCCGATCTGCCCGACACGCCGCTGAGTAAGTTCATCTTGCGATCCCACCGCCCCAAACGAAGCAAGCAACACCCGCAAAATCTTGGTTACATCCTGTAACAACATACTTCATGCCCTCTTTCGTATTCTTCGTAATTTTTTGCCAAAAATAAGGAGATAAATTAAAAGTCAGCACCGGCTATGAGATAAGCTGAGGTCAAGCAACGCGTCGAAGCGTTCTCATAGCCGGCGCTGACTTTCGCCTAATGCAGGAGTGTCCTCACAGCACTTATGTCTTCACTTTTTCGTTCCTCTGTCGCCACTCCTTGCATTCATTGCAGCGATTCATCTGATCTTCGAGCCGCTGGCAGATCGCCACCGCCGTCTTCTCAAACGCGCCGAGCCGATCATCCAATCGGACCAATAGCCAAGCTGAAACCGCAATCGGAAATCCCACCTGGGATACAAGCTGCGCCCAGTCCATCGGACTATGCCAGCGCCGTAGTGTCCGAGGTCAGGATCACGGGATCAACCGCCGAGACGAGATCCCCGCCCGTCGAAGTAAAAATCTTGCGGGCGATGATCAGCGCCTGGGTAGCGGCGGCTTCCGCCTTGGTCAAGTTGTCTTTCGGGTTGGCGACCAGGATATTCACTTCCTTGGCAGCCGCATTCTTGAAGCCGAGTTTCACTGTTTTAGTCATCAGTTGCGCCTCCTTTCATTCAAATTTTCCTGCCGGCTTCACTCGCCGGACAGGTTGGCCTGATCGGTTCGCACGATCTCAACGAGCGACTTGGATTGCAGCGCCGCAATACTGGCGGCGACATCGTACAAGTCTTGATCGGTAGCGGCAGCTTTCACATTGGAGAAGCTCATCGTCTTGAAGACATTGGCGCCGCTGGCGTTGACTCCGTTCACGACTTTGATGCCGATCCGGGATTCCTGGGACGTTTTCACAACAGCCATGAGGATTCCCTCCTTTCAAAAATTTTCTATGAAAAACGGGACTCAGGGCCCCGGTTTTCCGGTGTATTCCCGCATCCCGCCTCTTCGCTAAAAAAAACGAAAGGGACACGCCATGGCTGACGTGTCCCAAAAAGTGGGGATGGAGGTACTGTATGGCAGCCGCAAGGTAATTAATCCTGCGGGTAAGCCCGTGTCGTTCGCTCCATCCCCATAGAGCTATTTGGTTTTCAAGGTTGTTTTTGTCTACATCCTTATTATAAGCCTACTTACAAAATCCGTCTATTTTTTAGAAATGCTTTTTTTATTCTTCTCCCCACGCTTCGATGCCCGCCACTACGCCTACCGCATATCGCCGCCTGAGCAGCAGATCCGTCAGTTCTGCCCGTTCCTCCGGATTGGAGAGGAACCCCAGTTCGGCGAGCACTGCCGGGCAGTCGCTCACGCGCAGTACCGTCAGCCCCTCGGTTGCTTTGGCCCCGCGATCGGTGGAGCCGACAGCTTCTACTATGCCGCGTTGAATGCAGCGCGCCAAGGCTTGCCCCGCCTCGCTGCCGGTGAAATACCAGGTTTCCGTTCCGTGCGCCTTCTCGCTGGTATAGCTGTTACAATGAATGCTGACGAAAATATCTGCGCCGATTTCGTTCGCCATTTCCGCCCGCCAGGTCAAGCCGTCGTCGTCGATTTCGCCGGTGCGGGTGAGCGTCACGGTATGCCCCCGCTTGATCAGCATTTTGGCGATCAATTGACTGATGCCCATGTTTACGTCCGATTCGCGGCACTGGGCCGCGCAGGCCCCCGGTTCGCAGGGTCCGCTATGTCCTGGATCAATACAAATATTCATAAGGTTAGACCTCCCTATTTTTGTTGGCTACGCTCGCGTGATCATCTGCCGTTCCATGTACTGGCGCAGATAGTTGTCGAGTCGGCGACGGATGAAGACAATGCCTTTTTCCGATACCTGCGTCACCGCCCTCAGTGTCGGCGCACCGTCTGCACCGGAAAACTCCTGATGGAGAACAGCGAAATAGCCGCGTTCGATATATCGCTGCAACGGGACATTGCCTGCCAGCAGCACGCCGTCCTGTCGCAGAAACTTGACCAGCTTGTTGCGTCCCATGCCGGGAACAGATAGGATCTTGGCCGTCTGTCCAAAGGAAAACGACGGCAGCATCGAAGCAATATCGGCGACAGCCAACCAGAGTTCCCCGTCACGCTCGACAGTTCGGACTGCATAGCCTTGAACAGTACAGATTTTTGTCAGTTCATTCATGTCGTAGGCCCTCCTTGTTTGCCTGCCGCCGCTTCTCTGGCAGCCAGTCTTTCCCTGAGGCCTTCCACCAAACTTCGCATCGGCGTCGGCTCGCCACCGCGCGGGGCGGCAGGCAAGACTTGCATACCGGCTCTGCGGTTCAGCCATTTGACACTGTGGCGTACTTCGATGACATAGCCGTCATCACGCGGAATCAGATAGAGATAGTCACCGCCAGCCAGCTGTTTTAGCTGCTCGTGTACGCTTTGCTCCGACAGTCCGAGCTCAGCGCTGATTCGAACAGTCGGCGTCACATATCCACCGAGCACCCGGCCCCGTCTCTCACCATCGCGCACTACTTCGGAAGTCGTCCGATCCACGCACCATAGGAAACACCAGATTGCATCCCCGATTTTGGCTGTATGCTCAGGCGCCAGCAGCTCACTGGACACCGGAAAAGTAATAGGTCGTTGCGCTTTGGTTGGTAGACCTGTATCCATCATGGCTTTCGCCTCCTGTATATTTT
>DATMYT010000033.1:0-6549 GCA_035560855.1 Negativicutes bacterium
GGGAAGCTTTGACGGCGGGTTGCCCCGTACTGATAAGCGATCAGACACCTTGGCAAAACTTGGACGTGCATCAGGCCGGATGGGTCGTTTCCTTGAAAACCGAGAACCGGATAATCCAGGTGCTGCAAGCCATGGTCGATATGAACGATTCGGATTATTGCAGGCTGACTCGTTGTGTTGAAGAATACGTTAGACAGTCGGAAGATGAGGTGAAGCATATTGATGCGCATCACCGAATGTTTTCAGCAGTGATGAAGACCCGGAACCGGTAGGGGGAATGAAAATGGCAGCGACAGTGATCGTGTCAAAAATGCAGGAAGATAACGTCCTGCTGTCTAAACAAATAGAGGATACTTTTCCTTTGTTAGGCTTGGCGGAAGATTTTGCGAAAGCGAGAGCTGTTTTTATCAAGCCAAATCTTACTTATCCCGATTACAAGCCCGGCGTTACCACCCGGGTTGAATTTGTCGAGGCATTGGTTGCGGCGCTACGGCGGATAAATCAGGATACCCGAATTATTATTGGGGAAGGTGAAGGCGGATATCATAGTTTTTCGATGACTCAGGCGATGAAGACAATGGGCTTTGGTGATATTGCCCTGAGATATCCCAACGTTTCCATCGTAAATCTTTCGGAGCTGCCCAGACATTCTGTAGCATTGCGAGTAAAGAATAGTGACTATAAGATGGAACTGCCGGCGGTTTTTTTTGAGGAAATAGATTTTTCGATTACCTGTCCAGTACCCAAAGTGCATTGTATGACAGGAATTTCATTGGCGTTGAAGAATCAATGGGGTTGTGTACCGGATGTGATGCGGCTGAAAAATCATTATGTCTTTGATTACGTCATTCAACAAATTGCACAAGTGCTGAAATTCCGCTATGTTTTTCTTGATGGGTTATGGGGCTTAAACGATAATGGCCCGATGGTCGGCAGAACGGAGAAAATCGGCTGGTTTGCTGCGGCAAACTCTTTATTGGCGCACGACAGAACAATCGCGAGAATGATGCGGGTCGATCCTGAAACCATTGGGCATCTTCGCAGTGAATCGCGCAATGAAGGTGTGAGCATAATTGGAGATTTGCAGGGATTAGCGCACTCGTTTGCGTTGAAACGCAACTTATGGAATTACCCTGCACTGGTGGCATTTCATTCGAGATGGTTGACAAAATTGGTCTACTTATCGTCTTGTTCGAAGTTGATTCATGATGTGATGTATTGTTTTCGTAAACGTCCAACAGAGGATTAGGAGGAAGGCATGTATGGCTTGCGTTTTGGTGACAGGGGGATGTGGGTTCATTGGTACGAATCTGGTTGCAGACTTGCGATCCAGACACCATGAAGTATGGACTTGCGATATTTTGCATGACAAGGACCCCAGACATTTCCGGGCGGATGTTGCAGTTTATCAACAAATTGCATCACTGTTTCGTAACCGTCACTTTGATTTTGTTTTCCATTTGGCTGCGGAATATGGTCGCTGGAATGGGGAAGATCATTACGAAAATCTCTGGAGGACCAACGTTATTGGGACAAAAAATCTGATTCGGCTACAGGAAGAATACCGATTTAAAATGATTTTTTTCAGCAGTGCTGAGGTATATGGAGATTATGACCAAAAAATGACAGAGGATGTCATGGAGCTGGTTCCCATCAAGCAGATGAATGATTATGCGATATCCAAATGGGCGGGAGAATTGCAATGCCTTAACTCTGCTGCGATGTTTGGAACGGAAACGGTTAGGATCAGGCCTGTGGGTTGCTATGGTCCCCATGAATATTATCATCGGTATCGGGGTGTCATTCCGGTTTTTGTTTACCACTGTTTGACAAACCAAGAGTTTACGGTTCATCGAGGCCATCTTCGCATGTTTGATTATGTGGAAGATACGTGCCGGACTATTGCCAATATCGCGGATAATTTTATCCCGGGCGAAGTGTATAACATTGGGGGCCGTGAAGAATGGGCAATCAGCATCGAAGAACTGGCGGAGCTCATTTTGCGCGAAACGGGCGCAGCTCCGGCTCTTGCAAAATATACGGCAAGTGAGGGTTTCACTACTAAGGTGAAAATTGTCGATTTTAGCAAGAGCAGACGAGATTTGCGCCATGAGCCTAACGTGGATATTGCGGAGGGAATTCGCCGTTACGTCGCGTGGATGCGTAAAGTTTATTTGCAAGGTGGTAACTGAAGTGCAGGCACATCATGACTATTACCGCGGGAAAACAATTTTGGTTACGGGTGGGGCTGGGGCAATCGGCAGTAATCTGACTGCTGCATTAAGCCAGTTGGACGCCAAACTGGTTATCATTCTCGATGATATGTCAAGTGCTGTGGAATGGAATATTCCCAACGAAAAAAATGTAATGTTTATTCGCGGAAGTGTTGTCGACGAACAACACTTGAAACGGGTTTTTAATCTTACCCCGGATGTAGTTTTTCATTTGGCGGCATTGTTTGCAAACCAAAAATCGGTAGATTATCCGGAAGAAGACCTGCAGGTCAATGGTCTGGGTCTGCTGCGCACCTTGGAATATGCGGCGATTTCGAAGCGTGTCCAACGGTTTGTATATGCGAGTTCCGGTTGTGCAATCGCCGCATGTGATGCGCCGTTGCCGCTAACCGAAACAAGTATTTCCCTAGAGCATTCAACTCCTTACCAAATAACGAAAATGTTGGGTGAGATGTATTGCAATTATTATTTTCATCAATATGGACTGCCAGTGGTCAAACCGCGTTTTTTTAACAGTTTTGGCCCCGGTGAAGTTCCCGGACAATATCGTAACGTGATTCCCAATTTTATCTATTGGGCGCTTCAGGGGAAAGATTTGGTGATTACCGGTAATCCCTTGGCTACAAGGGATTTTGCGTGGGTCTTCGATTTGGTGGATGCTTTGCTGAAATCCGGGTATTATGAATCGGTTATAGGCCAAGCTTTTAATCTTTCTTCGGGGAAAGAGATTGAAATTGGATATTTGGCAAAGAAAATTATTGAGCTTACGGGTAGTTCTTCCAAAATTGTAGTAGGAAGCGCCAGAAAGTGGGATGTGAAATCGCGACTGTTGGCTGATTGCAGCAAAGCGGAAGAACTGATCGGGTATTGTCCCGACATTGAATTTGAAACCGGATTGAAGCTGACGATAGAGTGGTTCCGACAGAACTGGGATAATATCGTTGAAGCGGCACGCTTTAACCCGGGAGTTAGTAGTGCCAATCCGGGCACGGTAAAGTGAGGATTTTGTGCATTTGTCAGTACTACTCACCGGAACCGTTAAAAGTAACGGATGTATGCCAAGGCCTTCGGGAACAGGGGCATAATGTTGAGGTTCTGACCGGGTATCCCAATTATCCGGAAGGCCAGTTCGCCGAAGGGTACAATCCTTGGCGATATATGAAGGAGGTCCATGAAGGGGTCGTACTTCATCGAGTGCCGATTTTTTCAAGGATGAAAGGCAAGAGCTGGCAGATGGCCTTAAATTATGTTTCATTTGCAGTAACTGCGCTTTGGCCTGTGTTTCGCTTACGACGCGAACATTATGATCTGATTTTCGTTTATCAATTATCGCCGTTAACCATGGCGGTTCCCGCCGTTGCTTACAAGTGGCTGACTAAAACGCCGATATTAATGGTTGTTTTAGATTTGTGGCCGGACAGCATCAAAGCGACAAACGCAATTTCTTCTCCCAAATTATTGACGGTAATTGGCAAAGGCTGTAAGCTTATCTATCGAAGCTGCGATATGATCCTATTGTCTTCGGCGGGTTTTATCAATGAGTTTCGTAAGCTGGGCATATCTGAGCAGAAACTTCGCTATTGGCCCCAGTGGGCGGAAGAAGCTTGTTCGATAGAGCCGGTTGTACCCTTGGCAAGGTTGCCGCAGGGGTTTATTGTCATGTTTGCGGGCAATATTGGCGTTGCGCAATCTCTCGCAACGATAATATCTGCGGCGGAAATTCTGCGTGACCAACCGGATATACACTGGGTATTTATCGGTGATGGACGCATGAGGGAATGGGCGGAGGATGAGACTGTAAAGCGAGACTTGACTGGGTGTGTCCATTTTTTCGGAAGATGGCCTGCCGCCGACATGCCCTCCTTTTTTGCTCAAGCGGATGCCTTGCTGGTTACATTGAAAGATGAACCGGCCTTTGCGCTTACACTTCCGGCTAAAGTTCAATCCTATTTAGCCTGTGGCAAACCATTGCTTGCTTCGGCGGGCGAAGGAGTTAGGAAAGTAGTGGAGGATGCAAAAGCTGGGTTGGTCTGTCCGCCGGAGAATTCAGGCGGACTTGCCAGAATTGTTTTAGAGCTTTATTTGATGGAACCGGAACAAAGAAAGCGCATGGGTGAAAACGGCAAACAATATTATGCAGCCAATTTTTCGCGTAAAAAATTATTGTCGGAAATCGATAGTATTATGCAGCAAGTTGCGGTGGGAGGGCCTTCGTGAAAGGTTGGAAACTGTTTGTAAAAAAGGTGCCTCTGATAGGGCCGGTTTTAGTTTTTTTTCATCGTGCATTTTTGGAGTATTATCCTGAACATGTGTTTACCTACCGCTTGAAACCCATTCTTGCAGATTGGTGTATTGGTATATTGCGGCGATTTTTTCATTTTGACTCGTTGCTATTGAAAAAGGATTGCTGCGTTGTTGAGTCCGGTTCGGTTCGATTCATCTGGAATTATTGTGATGCCAGATCGTTATTGGGGTTTCCTCTACAAGGTAGTTTTGAACCGATTGAGACGGCCCTTGTGACAGCTTTGGTCAAAACCGGAAGAGTTAGAGTGGCTGTGGATGTTGGCGGCAATTTCGGGTGGTTTTCCTGTCACTTGCTCCAGTTGCTTCCCCAAGGCGCCCAGCTTCACGTTTTTGAACCTGAACCTATGACATTTTTGGAATTGGAAAAAAATCTGGATCTAAATGTCGGAGCGGAACGGGTTACTCTTAAAGTGAATCGGGCCTGTTTGTCTGATAAATCCGAGAAAGTTGATTTATATGTGCCACGCAAGTTGGGACCCGCTTATGCTTCCATTCAAAAACAGTATTATAGCGGCGAATATGATAAGTTTGAGACGGAAGCAACGACTCTTCTTGCGTATTGTGAAAAGGAACAGATTGCTCACATTGATTTTATCAAGATCGATGTGGAGGGTGCTGAACTCAAGGTTCTCACGGGCGGAGAAGCCTTGTTCTCCGGAACGGATAAACCAGTAGTGATGATTGAAGCGGCGCCGAAAACCGCAAGTGCGTTTGGGCATGGAGTCGATGATGTTATTCGGTTCTTTACTTCACGAGGCTATGTTGGTTTTGTATTTGTTGGAGAGCGGGGCCTTATTCGGTTAACTCCAGATAGTCTGGAACATGGATATAATTTTCTCTTTATCGGTCAGCAAGATCAATCAACAAAGGATTTGGTGGAAGCTTGGGTGATAGATGAGACAGGTCGGAACTAACTTTGTTTGGTTATTGTCCGAAAAAGTATTCCGCATATTGTTTGGCGTTTTGATCGGGGCTTGGGTGGCGAGGTTTCTGGGACCTTACGAGTACGGGGTATTAAGCTATGCCATGGCTTTCGTTGGAATCATCGCGCCGCTATCAGGCTTGGGACTGGATAGCATTGTGATACGGGAACTAATTCTGTCCCCTGATTCTAATGCGGAAATCTTGGGCACGAGTTTTTGCCTCCGGGCTATTGGCGGGATTGCCATAGCGTTGTTAAGTCTTGCAGGAGCAATGATTTTTCATGGGCATGATACTACGATGGTTTGGTTAATTGGAATCTTCGGCTTTTCAGTTTTTCTTCAGGTCATCGATATTCCCGATCTTTGGTTTCAGTCTCGGACTCAATCCGCATTTGTTGTGAAAAGTCATTTGGTTGGGTTAGTCGTTTCAGCAGCGATAAAAGTAGGTTTGATCGTTTTTGGTGTTGCATCAGTTGTTTTTTTTGCGTTGAGTGGCGTGGCGGAGTTGATCGTTTCCTTGGGTGTAGTGTTATGTTACTATTTGGGCTCTGGTCCATCGATTCATAACTGGCGATTTAATTCCAGGCATATTCGAAACTGGCTCAACGAATCCTGGCCATTTATGTTGACGGGGATTTTAGGATTTGTCATGCTGAATAGGGTCGTTCAAGTATTGCTGAAAAACGTGGGAAGTAATTTTGACGCGGGAATTTTTGCTGCGGCGTTGCGTGTCGCGGAATTCTGGTATTATATTCCGATGTATCTTATGGCATCAGCTTTTCCATCAGTGGTCGAATTCTGTAAAACAGACTCCAGGAACTTGACTTACCATCTTCGGCCATTGCTGCATATTTTGAATCTTATTTCTCTTTTTTCCGTCGCTTTTTTTGCCGTGTTTTCTGACAGCATCATTCAGTTACTGTATGGAAGGCAATATGAAAAAGCTGCAGAAGTGCTATTTTGGCTTATTGTTTGCAGCTTGCCGGTAAATTATGGATTTGTATTAAATGTTGTGTTGGTGGTTCATCGAAAGACGCATATTTTCTTTGGCGCTTTAATGATGGGGCTTTCGGTGTTATTGCTCAGCA
>DATMYT010000034.1:0-2147 GCA_035560855.1 Negativicutes bacterium
TTCTTGTATAGCCTCATAAATGTCTTGTGTTGATAGTCCGCCAAAAAATCGGACCAACCCGTTGATCAGCGTAATTGGCAGATCAAGTTCCTCCTCCAGCGCTTGATTGATTGCCGGATGATTCTCCAGTTCATCGGTCAAAACGTCGATAAAGGTCAGTGTCACCTGATCTTTCAACTCGCTCCCGGCCAAAAAATCTGCCAACTCCTGGTATTGTTCACCCATGGTCGGAGCCGGTCCACAGCCACCCGAACCACATCCGCCAGCGCAACAGCATCCACCTCCGGCGCGTTCATCACGGATACCCACCACTTCAACTTTTACTTTACTCATTGTTTCGCCTCCGTATATAAAATTAGCTTACTATCCTGTAGCTCAAGTCTAATCCTTGTATGATTATATCCACTTTTTTCGCATTTACGTCAACTTCGTCAATATTTTTTATTTTCATAGTGTATCTTTTTCGCCTCACTTTGCGTCTAAGAATATTGAGGAGGTGAAATGCGATGTGGTTCAATACCCCTTTCATGAATTATAGTTGGGGAATGCCATGGGGATTTTTCTTATTCCCGCTCTTTTTTATGATCTGTATGGCATGCATGTTTGTTCTTTGTCGGCGCCGCGGAGGCTTTTCAAGGTGTTGTCACAGAGAACCGCCTACAGACCGGCATCTATCAGCCGAAATAAATGCGTTGCGCAATGAAGTGCAAGCGCTACGCAACGCGATCACAAAAAGCGGAGGGATATAGCAATGGAAAACAACCAGTGTTCGGGGAATTCTCCGAAAAACAGTTGCGGCGCAGCTGCAGCTACGACAAGGATCTGTGCTGATGCAGCGCGACGCGTTGAAGCGGAATTGAAAAAACCGCCCAAAAAGGCGGTAATTGCGTGTGAAGGGTCCTGCATCAATGGGGAAGTGGCAAGGTTGGCAGCCAACATGCTCGCCTATGAACACCAGCGTGATTCGACCATCAGAATCTGCCTGGGAGACGCCTCTACAGGAAACTCCGGCATGGTCGAATTGGTAAAGCGCGCACCGGAGGTTATCGCAATCGAAGGGTGTCCTTTGCGCTGCGGCACTGCCATTCTAAAAAGCAGGCTGCCTGACCTGCAAACAACCATTATCGAAGCTGAAAAACTTTACTCTTTTGACCGTGCCAAATTTTCCAATGTATTGGATTTTTCGCGGGAACAACTTGAAGAATTCGCCAAAAGTGTTGTTGCCCATACGGAACGCAATTGTTTTTAGCAGAATTTATTTTGGGGAGGATGTTTTTTGATGAGCAACGGATGCTGCGGAGGTCCAAAATCAACAGGACCGGCAAAAACGGTGATAATTTCCTGTGAAGGAGGCTGCATAAAGGGAGAGGTAGCGCGAGTCGCCGCCAACATTCTGGCCTATCGGCTGCAACAGGAGGCCACGGTCAGAATTTGCTTGGGCGGCGCCGCTACCAAAAATGTCGCGGCACAGGAATTGGTGGCCAAAGCACCCAATGTCATAGCCCTGGAAGGATGTCCGCTTCAGTGCGGCACGACTCTTCTAAAAAGAAAAGTACCCGACCTGCAACCTATGATTATCGACACGAGTACCTTGTACTCTTTTGATCGCAGCAAATGCTTTGAAATATGCGACCTGCCGCGAGCGCAAATTGAAGAATTCGCTCAAGTTGTGGCCGACTATGCCAACGAGGAATGTTTCCGTTAAAACAAATATCCAGCAAATCAGAAGCTGTTGCTATCCCGGCTTCTGATTTGCAACGTGCTGGATTCTCTTGATATAATGGGGTTTGTTTTTGCCTAACGCTTTCCCCCATGTGAACTGAAAGAAATGGATAGTGATCGGAATATGTCAAACATTGATCCCGCAACCTTAACGCTTGTTTTGTCATCTGTTTCATTTTTTGCCGGTTTTATCGACAGCATCGCTGGCGGCGGCGGACTTTTACTCCTACCCGCTCTTTTATTTGCCGGCATCCCACCGCAGATTGTATTAGGAACAAACAAATTCGCCGGGACGCTCGGTACCTCCATGGCTCTCGTCAATTTCGTCCGTAGCAAAAAAGTCGTCGGGCGAATTGTTTCTATCGGAATTGTGTTTTCGCTTCTGGGAACTATTTTAGGTTCGAAATCTATCCTCCTATTTCCCA
>DATMYT010000035.1:0-6633 GCA_035560855.1 Negativicutes bacterium
ATAGCCGAAAAGCGGAATATGTGTTGAAAAACATTAATCTTTCGATTCAAAAAGGTGAATGCGTGGCCATATTGGGAGACAGTAAAACTACGTTGTGCCTGGCCATGTGCGGGGTTATTCCCCATCTTGTGCCGGGCCATGTGGAAGGCGACGTATTGATTGCGGGACAGAATACAGCCGCGATGAGTGTAAAAGAAATTGCCGCCAAAGTCGGCGTCGTTCTGCAAGATCCGGAGAATCAGTCGTTTAACCTCGATGTGGAAAGCGATGTTGTTTTCGCAATGGAAAATCTGGGGGTTCCTCGCAAAGAAATGGAAGAAAGACTTCGCGAAGCGCTGGAAATCGTTAGAATGACGCCGTACCGCTACAAAGCTTCGCATCAGCTTTCGGGGGGACAGAAACAACGGGTTGCCATTGCCTCTGTGCTTGCCATGAAACCGGATATTCTGATTCTGGACGAACCTACCCGGGAACTCGACCCAGTGGGACGGGAAGAAATTTTTGAAGTGCTTAACCGGTTGAAATTGTCCGGGAAAACAATCGTTATTGTTGAAAATGATCCTCCGCGGCTGGCGCAAATTGCCGACAAAATGATTTTACTCCGCGAGGGTGAAATCCAGTGTGCCGAAAAACCGCGTGAGTTTTTCCGCAAAGTCGCCGGCGACAGTAGAATTAAATTGCCCCAAGTATCGCAATCGTATTTGGAAACTGTTTATTTGTTGGGATTAGAGCGGGAACAGTTGATGCCTATGAGTGTTGCGGAAGGAGTTGCGGTTTATGCCAACAACCTCGCCGATTGTTAAAGTCGAAAATTTGCAGTTTCGCTATGGCAAAGCCAGTGCCCTGGTTTTAAAAGGAATTTCCTTAGAAATACAGCCCGGTGAGTTTATCGCCATCTTGGGCCAAAATGGCTCCGGGAAAAGCACGCTGGTCAGGCAGTTTAACGGACTGCTAAGGCCCAGTGCGGGCAGTGTTGTCGTCAAAGGCGTGGATACGTTAAAGACTACTGTTTCAACCTTGGCGGCGACGGTCGGGTATGTATTCCAAAATCCGGATCATCAGATTTTTTGTTCTTCGGTGTGGGAAGAAATAACTTTTGGACCAAAGAATTTGGGCTTTGCCCCCGATGTTATCGAAAAAAATGCCAAAGAAGCCTTGAAAATCATGGAACTGGAAGGCAAAGAAAAGCGTCATCCGCATAGCTTAAGCCGAGGCGAACGTCAACGACTGGCGATCGCGAGTGTTTTGACGGTAAAACCCGATGTCATCATTCTCGACGAACCGACAGGGGGTCAGGATAAGGTGCGGACCGAAAAACTCATGTCCCTTCTCCAGGCCTTAAATGCTCAGGGGCATACCATTATTGTGATTACGCATGATATTGAACTGGCTGCTGAATATGCCAAACGCATGGTAATCATCTTTGAGGGGAACGTACTATTAGATGGTGATCCTCGGGATGTATTTTTGGAGGAAGCAAAACTGCAGCAGACTTTTTTGAAGGCGCCCGATATTTTTGCCTTCACCCGCGCTCTGGGAATGCCCAGAAATGCATTGACGCCACAGGAGTTTGTGGCCGATTTTAAAAAAATAAAATCAGCGTAGAGGGTAATAAGTAATAGATCAGGGTGATGAAATGGAAAAAATAAATCTGGATGTCGTGAAGGAAAATGTTGCAAAGTTAGATGAGCTGGGCAAAACGAATCAGGGTGGAACCAGCCGATTGTCGTATTCTGAAGCGTGGCGGCAAGCCCAATTGTTTGTCAAAAAGCTGATGGAAGCGGCTGGGATGACGGTGGAGCGCGATGCAATAGGGAATTTAATCGGCACGTACGTAGGGTGTGAGCCGAAGTTGCCCTATCTGATGGTGGGCTCGCATTTGGATACGGTTCCCGAGGGAGGGAGTCTGGATGGCGCACTCGGCGTTGTTGCTGCGATTGAATGTATACGAACCTGGCATATAAGCGGCTATCGCCCCTTGCGAACCGTGAAAATTATTGGTACGATTGAAGAAGAAGGCACGCTGTTTGGAATGGGGTGCCTGGGCAGCCGTTTTATGGCTGGCGAAATGACAACAGAGAAACTGGACGCGCTGCGGGATAAACAGGGGAAATCGCTGGCTGCGTATTTTGCCGATCAAGGGATGGACTATGAGGCTCTGGGCAAAGGGTGGGCGCAGTCCGGTACGTTATTTGCTTTTTTGGAAATGCATGTGGAACAAGGCTATGAACTGGATCTGTCGGGGGAAGCTTGCGCCATTGTGACCGATATTGTGGGCATTGACCGCCATTGGGTTACGATACGGGGGCATGCCAATCATGCGGGGACTACGCGCATGGACCGGCGAAAGGACGCACTGGTTGCAGCCGCGGCGCTTATTCAGGCGGTTTACCAAGGGGCGCTAAATTCCAAGGGGTTATATGTTGCGACGGTAGGCACCTGCAAAGTCACCCCAGGCGCGACAAACGTAATTCCGGGTGAAGTGGAACTGACCGTAGAAACCAGGGCCGCACAAGATGATATAATGGAAAAAATCCATCGTGAGTTATTAGTCCTGCTGCAAAAGCTGGAAGTGGACTATGGAGTGAAAGCTACGGTAACGCAACGGCGTTTTGCGCCGGCGGTCAGTTTGAGTACGACAATGATTGAAGCGTTAGCTACAGCTGCGCAGGAAATGCAGATAAAGGTGAATAAAATGCCCAGTTGGGCAGGGCATGATGCGAAAATTATGGCCAACATTATCCCGTGTGGCATGCTGTTTGTTCCGAGTGTAAACGGCATCAGTCATTCGCCGGAAGAAGCTACGCGATGGTCGGATGTGGAAACCGGGATGCTGGTTTTTCGTCAAGCCATGCAGGATCTCGCTGCAATAAGGTAGGGAGTGTTTACATGCATTGTATTTTCTTGGATACCGTTACGCCGCCGCTGCAGGCATTGCTTTGCCAAGAGGCGCCTCAAGAAATCGACCTGATTTTTTGGAGTAAGCTTGAGGAGGCCGATAAGGCGGCAGCGCTGGCGAAAGTGGAATTGATTCTAGCCGCAACTTATATTGTGAGTGATGAATTAATGTGCCGCGCTCCTAAACTGAAATTTATACAAAAACTTGGTGTGGGTATGGACAATATTGACTGCCAGGCAGCCGCGAAAAGAGGGATTGGCGTCGCAAACGTGCCGGGAGGCAATGCGAATAGCGTAGCCGAATTGACGATCGGCTTGATTCTGGATTTGTATCGTAAAATCAGCATTTTAAATCGAGATTTAAAAGCGGGAATCTGGTCAACATGGACCTATCGCGATTGTTCTTATGAGATTAAAGGGAAAACACACGGTATTATCGGCTTTGGCAATATTGGACAGCGGGTTGCGCAGTTATCAAATGCCTTTGGCGCGTCGGTGTTTTATTATAATAGAACCCCCAAAAGTTCGGAAATTGAAAAAGAATGCAACGCTACCTATATGGAATTGGACGAGTTGCTACAATGCTCGGACATTGTGAGTGTTCATCTGCCATTGAATGCTGAGACAAAAAATCTTATCGATGATGCAAAAATTGCCCTAATGAAAAGGAACGCGATTCTAATTAATGTGGGTCGCGGCAATGTTGTCAACGAAGAAGCTTTGTATGCGGCGCTTGCTGCAGGCAGGATCTCCGGCGCCGGGATCGATGTGTGGGCAAATGAACCGTTAAAAGATGATAATCCGTTACTTGCATTGGATAATGTGATTGCGATTCCTCATGTTGGAGGCGGGACTGTGGATGCCGTTAGTAATATTTTCCGATTGGCATTCCAAAATGTTCGCCGGATACTTCTGACTGAATCGAAACCATAGGATCGACTCGACAGATAAGCGAGGATTTGGTATAATTTATCTGCTATCAAATAGCAAGGTAAACCTGAGGAACACAAAGGTTCCTCAGGTTTTTTTGATAAGCACTGTAGAAGATGGAGGAATTTTGATGTCGGAAAGAATGAATTTACAAGATATCGTTCGGGAATATGGCGTGCCGTTGGTTACGCTTAATGTGACGGCAAATCAGCAGAATTGCCTCGCTTTGCGTGAAAAACTCATGGCGATCCGTAATGCAAGCCAAGGGAAAGAGCAGGGCTATCTGGAAGTGGAGTGCACGTTCTATGTCGATGTGCATGACATAGACCGTTATCTGTCGGGTGAACTGCCCAATCTGTCGGAAATTTACGCGTTTGATGAGGATGTGAAAACTCATAGTGAGGAATAAAATGAAGAAAGTACTGCTACTTACTTTTGTGTTGATCTTTGCCCTCAATAGTCTTGCTTTTGCGGCGAAGAGCAGCTCCAGACCGGCCAGCAGGCCAGCGGCGCCCGCCGCCTCGCAAACTGCCCCGGCTACCGGGTATAAACCTTCCGCACCGGCCAGCAGCTATAACGACAAAGCCCCGGCGGTCAAACAACCGGCCGCGCAGACGACCCAACCTTCGACCGGCAGCAGCTGGATGCGCAACGTGGGCATGTTTGCCGGCGGGATGATGCTCGGCGGACTGCTCAGCAATATGTTGGGCTTCGGCCACTCCGGCATGTTCGCCGATATCTTGGGCATGCTTGCTTCGATCGTGCCGATTATTGCGATTTTCATGCTCGGTCGGTTCCTGTGGGTTCGATATAAAAACAAACAGGAAGAAGAAAAGGAAAAGGACCGAATGACGCGGAACTGACGGATCGTCAAGACCAAATCCAAATGGCAGGGACCGTGCTGAAATTCAGCACGGTCCCTTTTCTAACGGTACCCTTTATTTTTCGTCAAGAGCCTTCGGCTTCTTTCTTTTTGATAATGTCTTCGATATCCGGGATCGCTTCACAAAAAACTTTTACGATTACGGGATCAAACTGACTGCCGGCGCATTTATACAGTTCTTCATACGCTGCTTTTACTGTCGAGGCAGGCCGGTAGGGGCGCTCGGTGATCATGGCGTCATAGGCATCGGCTACCGCCAAAATTCTGGCAATTGGTGAAATGTCATATCCTGCGATGCCGTTGGGATAGCCCTTGCCGTCAAAATGCTCATGGTGCTGCAGAATGGCTTTGCTGACCTCTTCTAAGTGAGGGATGTTTTGTAGTATTTTTGCGCCCAACGCGGGGTGCGTTTTGATCGCTTCATATTCTTCGGGCGTCAAGCGGGAAGCCTTGTTCAAAATTTCTTCCGGAATGCCGATTTTGCCGATATCATGCAAGATGGCTGCATAACGCAAATGCTCCATCGTTTTCTGGTCCCACCCCAGAGTGATGCCGATAATCTCGGAATAAAGCAGAACTCGATTGCTATGACCATAGGTATAGCGGTCCTTTGTTTCGACGGAGTCGGACAGAGCCTGGATGGTTTGCGTATATAGCACGCTCTGTTCCCGATACGCGGCGAATAAATCTTCATTCAGGCGCTTCATTTGGCGACAGAGTGTCTCGTTTTCCTGGCTCTGCGCGATTGTTTCTTCCAGCAGGGCGTCCTTTTCCTCAATAGTTCCAAGCAGGCGAGTCCGCATCTTATCCAGTCGTTGGGCCAAATAGATGGCTTCATACGATTCGCTGGCGTGAAACCGAACATTCATATCCCCCGCCTCAAGCTGTTGGGCGGTGGCGGCAAGCTGCGCCAAGGGCCGTGTAATCTTGTTGATAATCCAGTAAATGATTGTAAAAACAATGAGCACAGAGAGCAGCGCAATGGCGATGATCCGAGCCATCAGGTGCTGTTGCTCGGCGTACAATACGGAGGTCGGAATTGCAACGGCAATATGCCAGTTCGTGGAAGGGATGGCGGAGAACAACACCGTATATTTTATGTTCGCCCTTTCAATCTGATAAAAAGACCGCATCTCCTCGGGAGCGGAGCTAGTATAGAGGGGTAGGGGGGCATAATCTATCGTTCCTAAATGCAGGCCTCTTGACTCGATGGTTTCGTCCGTGGAATAAAGCACGGTGTTGCTTGAGGAGATTAGGAAAACCTCTGCTTCGGCGCGGAACATCGCCTTTTTACTGAGCGCAATCATGTCGTTGAGATCAATGTCGATGGCTAGTACTCCAGGTGTTGGAGTTGCGACCGGTACGGCGATCGTTGTAACTAAATTTCCGGTCAGGCGATCCGCGTAGGGCTCGGTGATGATAAAGTTTTGCTTTTTTTGGACGTCTTTGAACCAAGGGCGGGTTGTAGGATCAAATCCTTCGGGCAAGGGAGCGGAGCGGGTGGTAATCATCCGCTTGTTTTCAAAACCGATGAAGATGTAATTAAAATAGCCGGAGAAGCGATTCGCCAGCAAGTGGAACATGGCGGGGAAGCGAGGATCATCCGGCTGATATTTTTCTACTTCAAAATCAGTGGCAATAGCTGTTAACATTACATGGCGGGCTTCAAACCATTGTTCGATTTCAGCGGCGGATTGCTTGGCCGCTACTTGCATGGTTGCGGTTGTCTGGTTGAATACAATTCGTTCCACTAAAGCGAGACTGAAATAGCCCAACCAAGCAATCGCCAAAATAACGACGGGTGTAATCCAAAAGAGTAATTTGTTGCGCAGCTTCATAAAGGGGAGCCCTCCAAGCAATATGAAATATCCGCATTCGGTACTCTATGCCTTCATTATTTGTTGTTGCCGGAAAGCATCGCC
>DATMYT010000036.1:0-2606 GCA_035560855.1 Negativicutes bacterium
CTCCTATCCATTATTGTATTTTTAGAAAAATTATCGCAATTCTTCTTTAATCTACAAAATTGCGTATTTCAATTTCTTCTCTGACAAAGACAGTTCGAATTTTTTCAACAAATGCCAGTGCTTTCGCGCCATCCCCGTGGACGCAGAGCGTATCACCCCTAATATTCAGTTCCTTACCCGTAATGGAAGTCACCTTCCCCTCCTTTATCATGCGAACACAGCGCTCAATGGCAACCTTTTCGTCAGTGATCATTGCGCCCTCCATGCTGCGAGGCACCAGAGATAAATCATCCATGTAAGCGCGATCAGCAAAAATCTCCGCTGCAGTTGGCAGGCCCATTTCTTCGGCGATTTGACCCAACACCGCACCGGCGCAGTAAAAAATTCGAATTTCAGGACTGATTTCTAAAACCGCTTCGCAAATGGCACGGGACACATCCATGTCGCACTGACAGATGTTGCCTAGAGCACCATGTGGCGCCACATGCTGTAGGGGCAAGCCATAGCTGTGTGAAAATGCCCAAAGCGCACCCATCTGATATTTAACATAGTTTTTAATTTCGTCATGAGTTAAAACCATTTTACGGCGACCAAAACCCATCAAATCTGGATAACCGGGATGTGCACCCACCGCGACACCGCGATCCTTTGCCATTTTGACAACGCGATCCATGACCATCGGATCACCGGCATGCCAGCCGCAGGCAATATTGGCAGAGGTAACGTGCTGGATTATTCCCTCATCGTTGCCAATGCGGTAAGCACCAAAACTCTCACCCATATCACTGTTTAAGTCTACGCGAAACATAAGATTTTCCTCCTCACTGCATTTCTTCGACAATTACACGATAGGTTTTACCTTCTAGATAAACCCTGTACGAATAGCTTAAGGTCTCTTTTGCCTTTAAATGATGTTCTATCCGGTCTAAATCATCGAGTGCAGCCATGTACAGATGCTGGGCCTCATCAATTCCAACAGTCTGGAAACGAATGATATCTCCGGGCCTGCATTGACCAATTTTAGGAATATCCACAGAAATAATGGTGGCGATTTTAGGGTAGCCCCCAACCGTCTGTCTTTCCGCCAGCATCACAATGGGAAGCCCATCCGTCGGCACCTGTACGGAACCAGTAACGATTCCGTCTGAGATAATATTACCGTCACCGCTGTGCTGGATGGCTTGACCACTCAAACGGTATCCCATCCGGTTTGAATCATTGCTGACCGTATAAGTATTTTCCAAAAAGGTACGAACACCTTCCGGGGTAAATTCATTTTCCTGAGGTCCCATCAGAACGCGCAGCGTCACCGGCTGATTGTTTCCGAAAACATCTGGCGGCAGTGCCCTGCCTGCAATCTGTTTGAGTTCTCTTGCCGGATCGCCAATGGTCAATTCATCTCCGCTTTGCAGTCTGCGCCCAGCGACTCCGCCGATTTTATTCTGAACAGACGTGGCACGGCTGCCCATCACTGTGGGAACGTCAAATCCTCCGGCTATAGCCAGATACGCCCGGCATCCATTTTTTGCAATGCCAAACTCGACTATATCCTCCTCAGAGATGTGAACAGCTGTGTACATGGGAATTGCCGCTCCGTTGCACGCAATAGGAATTTCGCAGCCGGTAACCGCAATAACTGCCGGCGCTGTGAAGCGCAATGTAGGCCCCAAGATGGAAATTTCCATAGCAGCTGCCCCGCGCTGATTTTCCACCAAAATGTTTGAAAGAGAAAAGGATCGAAAATCCATCGGGCCGGCCGGAGAAACGCCAAATTGTTCAAAGCCGAAACGCCCTAAATCCTGTATTGTTGTAAGCGCTCCACCTTTTTCAACAACGATCAAATTCAGTCCTCCTTTTCATAAGTATTGCAGGTATAGCATCCCAACTCTACCTGTCGGCAAATTTCCAAAAATGCCGGGCGGTCTATGGGGACATGTCGAATCCATTGTCCTGCCCGCAGCAAAAACGGTTGCTCTTTTCGGTAATCGCAAGCCAGCACAGGCGTTGTTCCAATGATATTCCACCCACAAGGTTGTTTAAATGGAATAATATCGCTAAGATCGAGTTGAACTACAATACTACCGCCGGGTATTGACACGCGCGGCGTCGCTCGACGCTTGAAGGAAAACGGGTTTTCAAATCTGGCCGTATACGGATGCCCCGGCGCGAAACCAAGCATATACACAAAGTAATCACTCTGGCTATGGATATGGATGACTTCTTCTACCGTTTTCTGTTCAAAGCAAGCAATTTCCTCCAAATCAGGTGCATACTCTCCTTCATATAAAACAGGAATTTCTGTAACAATTCCTTTAGGTAGATTCACTTCACCTAAATTCTCTAGTTGTTGTTCCACCGCCTGTATCAGCTTGCGGTAAGACAACACTGCGGAATTATAGTGAATCAGAAGCGATCTATAAGTAGGAACCAGTTCGACAACTCCCGATAGGCAAAGCTGATCCATTGCATACTGCAGCGCTCGAACTTTCATATTCACCGCAATACTAATTTCCGCTTCAAATTCTACCAGAAGTGCTTGATCTCCAGCAAAATGAATGGTTGCATGTGCCATAATGGATCACCTGTCTTTCATATCGTCTCAGGAA
>DATMYT010000037.1:0-5577 GCA_035560855.1 Negativicutes bacterium
AATAAAAAGATAACCTGCGCCGCTCTGATCGGCAACAAGCCGCGAAGTTCATTGCCGAGCCAGGTATTTAACTGTACTGGAGGAAACAACGTGCTACTAAAAAAGAATCTAATACTACGATTTTTCATTCCCCTGGTTTTAATCGTTAATCTTGTCATAGGTTCCGCTCCGGTCTATGCCGAAGCGGTGAAAAACCAGCCGGAATCCGCTCAGCTTCAAACGGCCACAGTAATGGAAGTCAACTACTACATGTCCCAGATGAATCCAGAGGAACTGGCCTCCACATTGAAACTATTCCGCGCCATGCAAGTAGTCAAGGCGCAGTATGTCGGCTCCGTGGAAGGCGTTAATCTAGTAAACGGCTCCGTCAAGGGGATGGTCAACGCTCTCGGCGATCCCTATTCCGTTTATATGGACCCCAAAATGTACAGCGAGTTGTTGCTGGAAACCAAGGGTTCTTTTGGCGGCGTCGGCATCGTCCTCGGTGTAAAAGACAAAATGTTGACAGTCGTGGCGCCGATTGAAGGTACGCCGGCCGACGCAGCAGGAATCCAAAGCGGCGATATAATCCTCCGCATTGATACTCAGGATACCAAGGATATGGCTCTGGATGAAGCCGTAGGAAAAATCCGCGGCAAGGAAGGCAGCAAGGTTACACTAACCCTTCAGCGCACCGGACAAGAGCCGCAGGAATACATCCTCACCCGCGACACCATCATTCTGAAGACGGTCAGCGGTAAAATGCTGAAGGATGGAATGGGTTATATTCGGCTCTCCATGTTCAGCGAAACCACCGGAAACGACTTTGCAGCAAAAATGACCGAGCTCGAAGCGCAAGGCATGACTTCGCTGATCTTAGATTTACGCAATAATCCCGGCGGCCTGATCGACCAAAGCGTCAAGGTGGCAGGACTGTTGGTTCCCAAAGGACCTATCGTGTCCGTTATTGGCAAGGATGGCGTCCGCGAAACGTTCGAGTCAACGCTGGACAAACCACTCCATCCATTGGTTGTACTGATCAATGGCGGTAGCGCCAGTGCGTCGGAAATCGTTGCCGGCGCCATCCAGGACCTGAACGCAGGGAAGTTGGTCGGAGTGAAATCGTTTGGCAAAGGCTCGGTCCAACGGCTCGTGCCGCTAGATAAAACTTCTGCGCTAAAAATCACCATTGCAGAGTATCGCACCCCAAAAGATCGTTCTATCCATGGCAAGGGTATTGATCCTGACGTGGTGGCGGAAGTGCCGAAAGATCTCGACCCAACTTTAAAGCAAGATCCACAACTTGATAAAGCCATCGAAGTTCTCAAGGAAATGGCGCCGACAAAATAATTTTTGCGACAGCAAAACAGAGTCGCCCGAACTATCGGGTCGACTCTGTTTTTTTAGTCCCTCATTATGATCGGCAATTCTTTTGCGGTCTTGAATCCGGCCAATGGCGTCGCTTCCCGTACTGCATCAAGTACCGCCCGTTCCATAACATAAGCCGCTAGCACACCAACGGCGGAAATATCCGCCTGTATCACTCCTACTGATAGCGTGAAAATCGTGTCGCCATCCAGCATAGTATGAGCCGGTCGCATCGTCCGCGCATATCCGTCATGAGCCATCGAAGCAACCTTGGTTGCTTGCGCTTTGGTAAGCTGCGCATTGGTTATGACGGCTCCAATCGTTGTATTTCCCGCAAATGGGGTGCCAACCTTTTCACACTGCTGCAGTAGCCCCGCTTCGCTGTTCAAAAACTTGAACGGTTTTTGTTGAATGGCGCCGGCCAGAATTTGACCGTTGGCGGGATCAATTACGTCCCCCAGACAATTCACCGCTACTACGGCGCCCACCATCAGCTTGCCAAGTTTAACGCAGTAAACACCGAGCCCGCCTTTCATCGCGTGTTCCATGCCAAAAACTTTGCCGACGGTTGCTCCTGTACCAGCCCCGACCGATCCCGCCAAAAACGTTTCACCCTCCGCAGCCACACAGGCTTTGTATCCCATGGCCTTATCCGGTCTCACCCGGGCATCACCGCATGGCAGGTCAAACAGCACTGCGCTTGGTACAATCGGCACTTTTGCCACCCCGACATCAAACCCAATCCCTTTTTCTTCGAGGTATTGCATCACTCCGCCCGCCGCATCCAGGCCAAAAGCACTGCCACCGGATAGTAACACCGCATGAATTTTTTCCACATAGTTCTCCGGACGCAGCAAGTCCGTTTCCCGCGTTCCCGGCGCTCCGCCCCGCACATCGACTCCCGCCGTCGCGCCTTTGGGACAAATAATGACAGTGCACCCGGTCGCCGCTATAAGATTCTGCGCATTCCCAACGCAAATATCGCTAAAATCAGTTATTTTTACGGCTTCCATCCTCGCGCTCACCTTTCCTTCAAAAGTCCCCCTAGTTTCTTTACGCAAAAGCCAGCCTCAGTTTCTCGTGAATCAAGTCCCAGGCCTGACTCGCTGCAGGCTCAGGTCCAAAATGAGTAAACGCATGCATGCAACCTTCAAACATTTTGTAAGTAACGGAAATCCCAGCCGCCGACAAACGCTCTGCATACAACTTATTTTCCTCGCGCAAGGGATCATATTCGGCTGAGACAATCAAAGCAGCCGGCAACCCTGTACAAGATTCCGTCCATAAAGGCGAAGCCAACGGGTTTCGCCGGTCCCCTTCTTGCGGCAAATAACAGGCGGTAAAAAACGCCCGGGCCTTTGCTGTAAGAAGGGTGTCTCTCGTCGGTTTTTCAAAAGGATCGGCAGTAAAATCCAGCACCGGATAATTAAGAACCTGATAAACAAAAGAAAACTCCTGTCGCTCCCGCGCCAGCAAGCATAAACTCGCCGAAAGATTGCCACCGGCGCTGTGTCCGCCGACAGCAATTCTCGCAGCATCAAAACCATTTTCGTCCGCTTGATCATGCACCCATTTCACAACATCGTAGCATTCTTCCAATGCGATGGGAAATCCATACTCCGGCGCCAAATGGTAGTCAATATTCACCACGGCGCAATCAACTGCGTCGACAATCTTTCGGCACCATACGTCATCATCTTCCGCGCTTCCCTGAATAAAGCCGCCCCCATGTATATTCACAAACACCGGCAGAAATTTATCCTTGCCCATTTTGGGTTTATATACGAGAATCCGCGTCTCTCCGGCCGAGGTTCCAAGAATATGCTCCATCATCGTCCCGTTTGACCAGGTCTCCAACATCCCGCCTTTTTTTACGTTATCAGCATAGGTCGCTCTCGCCCTTTGCGCCATCAGGATCATTTTCAACTCATCATTCACCAGACACGGCTCTCCTTCATCTACAATATCGCTCCCGCCGCTACAGCCCGATTGCGGCCTTCCACTTTCGCCTGATACAACGCCCGATCCGCAGCGTCCACGAGGATTGTCGCAGTTCCTTCTCTCTTTGGTATGCCGGACGCAACGCCTGCACTGACAGTCACAAACCCTCCGGCCAGTGACCCTTCATGCTTTATTTTCAAGGCTTCAACGCCAGCTCGTATTTTTTCTGCTACAATCATCGCTCCATGTTCATCCGTTGCCGGCAATACTACGACGAATTCTTCGCCCCCGTAGCGGGATGCAAAATCCGTGGTCCGTTCAATTTTGGTTTTCAATACAGCGGCAACTTTTTTGAGACAGTCGTCACCCGCCAGATGTCCATACGTATCATTAAACATTTTAAAATAATCAATATCGAGCATAATTACTGCCAATGACGTTTTTTCGCGAATCGCACGTTGCCATTCCCGTTCCAGGAATTCGTCAAGGCATCGGCGGTTTCCAATACAGGTCAAGCCATCCAACATTGATAGCTGCTGCAATTCCGCATTTAGAATCGTTAATTGCCGTGTCCGCTCCTCCACCTGAATTTCCAGTTCTTCTTTCGCCTTATGCAATTGGTCTTCCGCTCGTTTGCGATCATCAATGTCTTCTACGACGCCATCAATCCATTCGCTTCCTTCTTTATTCTTTCTGATGGCACCGGAACGCGAACACCAGAATAATGTCCCATTTTGTTTTCGCATCATAGATTCCCGATTTTTCACAAAGCCTTCGCGCCGCGAATCTGCCAAAAACCTGTCTCGATCCGCAACATTGTAATAAAGCGCAGTAATAGGTGTATTCATAAGCTCAGCAGCTGAATTGTAGCCAAAGATATGGACCATTGCCGGATTCACCTGCAAAAATCCTCCTGTTTCGTCGGCATGCGCCCGATAGACGCCAACATCAATATTGTCAACCAACGAACGATATTTTTCTTCACTCATGCGCAACGCGGCGCCTCTTCGTTCCAACTGCGTAGTCATCCGGTTAAAGTTGTCAGCCAGTAGCCCAAGCTCATCCTTTGAATTGACCTCCAGCCGCGTCTGCCAATTCCCTTCCGCAACCTGCACAGAAGCACTGGAAATTTTTGCGATAGTTCCTGCAATAGCATTCGCAATCGTAAGACTGGTCATGATGGCGAGCAACGCCGCCACAACCAATATGAGCAAATTTATATTCTGAACACGCACTACATCCATCATGGCAATTTTTAGGGGTTGCTCCACCACAAGTCCCCAACCGGTACTGGGTATGTTGCTATACCCAGCCAAGATTTTTTGTCCATCGCTATTATATTCCAGCCAACCTGTAAACCCCGCTACAGCTCTTTTCACAGGCGCACGGTCAGAGTAATCCGCCATTGTCTCCATCAGCGCCTGCTTCGGATGAAGAATCATCTTTCCGGCTCTATTGACAACATAGGCTTGACCTGTATCGCCAATTTGCACATGTTCGGTAATCCATCTCAAGTTATTCAGGCCAAGATTGAAGATAAGCAGACCCCCTATGGTCTGGTCGTGCTGCACAATAGGTTCGGCGAGAATAATACCCAACCACCCGACGCTCTTGGATATGAGAACGTCAGAAATGGCGGTTTCGCCAGTACGCATGGCCATATTAAAATATTCCCGATCAGCATAATTGATCGTTTTGATCGCCGGGTACCCATCCGAGCGAGCAACCTGCCAGCCACTTGGGTCGGCCACAATCGCCACCTGTATCTCCGGATATTGGCCGGCAATGTGTTCCAAAATAGGCGTCTGGCGCGCAGGGTCCATGGATTTCATATCCGTAGTGGATGCAATAAGTTTTAGCACCCTGATCTTTTCCATGAATAAGCGATCCGTGTCGTGGGCAATATCCACCGCCAGGTTTTTGTTGCGTTCAAATACAAATTGACGCATGGTTTGTTCCGCTTCCCACGCAGTAAAAGTCATCGCCAAAAACAACGGCGCCAAGGTCATGATAATAAACGCCAGACTTAACTTCTGACGCAAATTCGAGTCCGCCCAAAATTGTTTTGCCCATATTACCACATTGTGGGTCACAAATGATCCTCCCGATACAAATAATGGAACTTACGGAGAACATATCGTGACTTTGGCGATTTTCAATAAGCAGTCTTTTTCCACAAACATTTCACATTTTCGGACAAAACAGTTCTATGTATTGTGTCATTTCGCTATTTACGCCTAATTTTCCTTTCTTTTGCCTGAATGTTGATTTGGTTTATTATCTCTGGTA
>DATMYT010000038.1:0-5672 GCA_035560855.1 Negativicutes bacterium
TGATAGAGATGGAAAACACTATAACTCCAGATCAAAGAGCAAAGCTGCGAAAAGATTTTCAAACCTATTTAATCAATAAGCACAAAGACTGGAGTGCGAGTACCGTTTCCACAATTCTTTCGGACTCGTTTTACACCGCAAATAATGACGTTGGGATTGAGTTCCTGGAATGTTTTCGTGATGATGAGTCAATGAAAACAGCACGGAATAAAATACAGACCTTCTTACAGCAGGGAGATAGGCCGGAAACCGCAAATCAAAGGGCCAATGATTATTTCAATACAATGCAGCACCTGAAAGCGTTTTTCGATGAGCAGGGGGGTGTGACCCATTACTTGGAATCTATTGGAACGGACTTATCCGCAGAGGAACATAGCAGGCAACTGTCACCGGCCTGTTGGATCTTTCAAGGCAATCCAAAATACTACGATGTTGTAGGCGCAATCGGTAATCTTGAAACCATCACATGGGGAGTCAAGCAATATCCGAAGCAAATTAAAAAGGATGATAAAGCCTATATTTGGCTTTCAGGTCCGAACGGCGGAATTGTTGCTGCGGGAACCATTCTTTGTAATCCGGAAAGCAAGAACAATGATGTAGACGACCCCTACAATAAGAAGGCGGACGTAACCGCAGCTCCTTATTTCGGAGTCGATATTCAGATCAATCGAAAATTACTTGATGCAGTTGTAAATAGAACGCTTTTGATTGCAGATGAACGGACGAAACGCATGGAGATTTTAACATATCCCGGTGCGACAAATTTTCGCGTTTCAAAGGAACAAGCTGCAGTCATTGAAACCATTCTCGCAGGGACTTATGTAAGAATACCGGCGATTGATGCGCCACCTACACAGGTGGTTGCAATGGCTACGAAGCAATATTGGATATATGCGCCAGGTCAGGGTTCCCGGTTATGGGACGAGTTTTACAAGAAGGGTATTATGGGTATTGGTTGGGATGAACTGGGAAATCTACAGCAATATTCCACCAAGGAAGACATGAAGACAAAAATGAGAATTGTCAGTGGCAGCAATTCTTCATACAAAAATGACGGGCATGCAACATGGCAGTTTGCAAATGAAATGAGAGTCGGGGATGTCATTTTCGTAAAAAACGGCTTGAAAAAACTTGTTGGACGCGGCATCGTAACCTCTGATTACGGTTTTGATGATACAAGGACAGAATATCGCAACGTTCGCTCGGTAAAATGGACCCATAAAGGGGAGTGGGATTCGCCAGAACAAAATTCACTGAAAACGCTCACGGATATTACGCCATATACTGACTACTACAAAAAAATTGAAGAAATGTTTATGGAGGCGGCGCTCGTGGACCCTGAACCGGATGAGGTAGCGCCGGTATACGTCTCCTATTCTTCTGCTGATTTTCTTTCTGAAGTTTATATGAACGAAGCGCAATACCAGACATTGAAGAATCTGCTGCTCAAAAAGAAAAATTTGATTTTGCAAGGTGCGCCGGGTGTAGGGAAAACCTACGCAGCCGAGCGGTTGGCTTATTCCATCATGGGAGAAAAAGACACGAGCAGAGTCATGGTGGTGCAATTTCATCAAAGTTACAGCTACGAAGACTTCATTATGGGCTACAGACCGAGTGAAGCGAAATTTACTCTGACCAAAGGGCCGTTCTATAATTTTTGCAAAGAGGCGGAAATTGATAATGAACGGGAATATTTCTTTATTATCGACGAGATCAACCGGGGAAACTTCAGCAAGGTTTTTGGCGAATTGTTGATGCTGATCGAGAACGACAAACGTGGCAAGCGGGCGCGCTTGCTCTATTCGGATGAGCAGTTTTCCGTGCCGTCAAATGTATACCTTATCGGCATGATGAATACAGCGGACCGCAGCCTTGCAATGATTGACTATGCACTGCGACGAAGATTCGCCTTTTTCGAATTTGAGCCGGCATTCGCAAGCAGCGGCTTCAAAGACTATCAGGCAAAGGTCGAAAACAAGAAATTCGATACACTGGTGGAGGCAATTATACAGATGAATCTGGCCATCGCGGACGACCCATCGCTGGGCAGCGGATTTCGAATAGGTCATAGCTATTTTTGCGGTTGCGGGGAAAACAAAGATTCATGGTTGGGAGATTTAGTTGAATATGAACTGGTGCCGCTAATCAGGGAATACTGGTTCGATGAACAGTCGAAGGTAGATCAATGGTCTCGGAAGTTACGTGGCGTAGTTAATGGTTAAGACCGGAAATATCTATTACATGCTGGCGTATGCCTATCAAACATTGAATGAAGCAGAATTCAAGTCGGTCCAATCAGTAACTTTCGACCATGTTCATGATTTGTTCGCGGCCATCCTGTCCAAAGGAGTAGCGAATCAAATCAGGCGGGGTCTGCATAAGGACTATATCGGGCAAACCGACGTTCTCGCGGGGTTGCGCGGTAAAATCGACATCTCTGATTCTATCAAGCACCAAACGATGGTCATGCGGCGTATGGTTTGCCATTATGACTTGTTTTTCGAAGATACACTTCTGAATCAGATCTTGAAATCGACCATGCTGCTGTTAATCCGAAGCGAGGATGTTAAGCCGGAAAATCGGAAGGCCTTGCGGAAGTTACTATTGTTTCTTGAAAATGTCAGCCCCGTCGATCCTTTTCACATCAACTGGAGTGCATGCCGATATCATGCCAGCAATGCAGCCTATAAAATGCTGATTGGCATTTGCCGGTTGGTAATCAAAGGGCTTCTGATGACGACGGATGGCGGGGAATATCGGTTAAGGCAGTATCTTGACGATCAGCGAATGCACCGGCTGTATGAAAAATTCGTTCTTGCATATTTTAGAAAGAAATACCCTCAATTGAATCCCAGTGCTTCGCATATTGACTGGAATATCGACGGTGGAGACACTACGTTCTTACCGTTGATGAAATCAGACATAACTCTTACCTATGGTTCAAAAACCTTGATCATTGACACGAAATATTATGGCAACTCTATGCAGAGAAACCCGATGTTTGATAGCCGTTCCATTATTTCCGGCAATCTGTACCAGATATATACCTATGTTAAGAATAAGGATCGCGCGGGGAGCGGCAACGTCAGCGGGCTGCTTCTGTATGCGAAGACGGATGATGAGATTTCCCCGGACAATGACTATCTGATGGGCGGGAATCGGATCAGCGTAAAAACTCTGGATTTAAGCGCCGACTGGGCTGAGATTGAAAAACAGTTGGCATCTGTCGCAGCGCTGGTGTAATACATAGAAAGAGTCGATTTGGCAGCAGTGCTAAACGCTACTATGTCTGAAACTTATAATGAGGTCATTAATTGATTCGATCTCAGTAGCAGGTTGGTTGAAAACGACAACAAATTAACTGGAAAAATTTTCGACTTCCAAGATCGAAAACACAGTGGGGTAAGATGCGGTGAAAACCACTGTAAAAAACTGCCCTTGCTCTAGTAAAATAAAGTGATTTCAGCATAGTAGTCAGCTTGAAGGAAAATCGTCTGAAAACGGCTTGTAGAAACTAAAAAGCTGTCGCCAGCGATGGCTTGCAGATTAGAGTCCAGCCTTCGGCATTAGACAAAAACAAAGACCTCACAGTCCAAATTCTGTGAGGTCTTTGTTGAAATGATTCTGGGTATCAGATTATTGTGTAGCCGTTCTTGGCAAAGATTTTGTTCACTGAATTGAAAGCCGAAACCGGTGTGTAAGCACCTGTGACCAATCCTAGAGGGATACTGCAAATTTCTATTTTGAATTTCACTCCCTCTGCGGCAATTTCGATAATGTGAACATTGCCCTCGGAATCAGGGTCCGCAATAATCCGAGACTTGGTTTTGTCAAAACCCAGACCGGCAATGGCGATGCTGGCATGTACGTTCACGTTCCTGGGATAGAGTCGGCAAGCTTCACGGGTCGGTCCTTCAAACAGAACGGTTCGCTCTGTTTCGGTTCTGCCCAGATTAGCTGGTTTTTTGATGGTTGTGATCATGACCGATTCCAACTTTTCCCTGCCGTCCCTGATTCCATCCAATCCCAGGATGGCACCGTGCGGAACGTAAATTTTGCGGGAAAACTTGCTGCACAGTTCAAGTGCTTTTGATTCAAACTCTTCATCGGCAAAAGCAGTCGTCGAAAATACGACCATATCTGCGTATTCCAGAATCGTCGGCGCCAAAGCATGGACAGCCTGCTGCGTAGCCGTTTCAACGACCAAATCGATTTTTCCGTTGGAGAGTAACTTTTCAAGTTCCGCGGGTGAACTGATCGCTAAATTATCGGGAACCGTTTTCGCCGTTTCCGGATTGGCTTCATAGACGCCGGTGATCTCAATATCATCTTGTGAACGTAGTTGGCGAAATAGATACTGTCCGATAGTGCCAAAGCCAATCAAAGCAATTTGTTTTTTCATAGGGAATCCCTCCTGTGTGGATTTTTTCATTGCAACACATTATTTGCGATGCTGATTCATGACTTTGATAAGACGGTCAATTGCATCAACGGCTGCGTGGTGATCTTGCGAAAAGTTGATGCGGAAGCTGCTAGTGAACTGTGAACCAAATTCCGTTCCCGGCGTTACCGTGACGTCGGCCTGCAGGCGCAGAATCTTTACAAATTCTTTTAGTGTAATATCCAACTCTGGAATGCTGGGGAAGAGATAACTGCCTGCCTCAGTAGTTCTCACCTTCACGCCCTCGACAGAGCGAAGTTTTGTCAATAAATCGTCGCGGATGGCTTGGTGCTGCGCAATTCGCTGTGTCATCCAGCCGTCAGGCTCGGCAAACCAAGATTTCATCACAGCCTGACTATAGCCGCCAGCCCGCAGGGAAACAATGGCCTGCAGTTTTTCCATACGGTCAATGATTGTCGCCGAGCCAAAGGCCACGCCCAACCGATAGCCACTGAGCGACTCAGTTTTTGACGGGCCCGTGATGGTGATTAATTTTTCGGGATCGATCAAATTCTGCGCGCATAGGTGAGTGTATGTTCTTCCTTCGAAAATTTGACGCGAGTACAGTTCATCCGCGATGACGGTTGCCCCATACTTTTGTGCAAGCTTACCAATCCCGCAAATCTCTGCCTGCGAATAGATTACGCCGGTAGGATTATTGGGGTTGGAGAACAAAAAGAGTTTGGCGCCCGCTTTGAAAGCAGCTTCAAGCTGGTTCAGGTCCAGACCTGCGCAATCGGTTGCGTTGAAGTAGTCCATCTGGATCGGAACGGCTTCCCCATCAAAGAATTCGACCAGTTTGCGATTGGCGAAATAATCAGGCGCAACAATGGCAACCTTATCTCCCCTCGCAACGGCGGAACCCATGGCAAGAAACAGTGCACCCTGAGTTCCGGGAGTGATGATGATATTCCGATCTGCGTTAATCGTTGCGCCGGTGAAATTCGCAAGCTTTTGGGCTGCATCTTCCCGAATGATTTTGCTGCCGCGATATTCGGTATAGGCCTGCTTGGCGCCTAGGTGAACGCCGCTGATAAAGACATCCAATGTGCCGGGAATGGGTTCAAAGGCATCGACATCACCGTGTGAAAAGTCAACCGGTGTGCCTGAAAGTTTTTCTTCGTGCTGTTTAAGTTCATTCGTATTCTGCAGTGTTTCCTGTCCGGGAGCATTTTCAACACCAAGTTTTAGAAATTTTTCGTTAAGTAAATCCAATGTCTTACCCTCGCTT
>DATMYT010000039.1:0-2991 GCA_035560855.1 Negativicutes bacterium
TGCCTGGGATATAAAAATCGTGGACTCCAGCGGTAATTTCATGACCTTTCAAAACCTTTGGATTAACCCGGAGTTCACTTCCATCAACTACTATTACCGGGATGGCTCCGGTTATATCGAGTTTGCAGTAGGCTGATGAAATGTCGTGATCATCAAAATATAAAGGGAGGAATTAGTCATGGGAAAATCATTTTTTGATGTAGTTAAAAACCGCAGAACGCGTTATTCGATCAGTAAAGAGCCGGTTATTAGCGATGAACGCATTCAGGAAATTGTGAACGAGGCAGTGAAACATACCCCGTCTGCTTTTAATTCCCAAAGCGCCCGAGTCGTCGTTCTACTGGGCGAACAACACAACAAGTTGTGGGATATTGTGAAAGCGGAAGTGAAAAAGATTGCACCGGCAGAAAATTTCCAAGCTACGGAAGATAAAATCAATGGGTCGTTTCGTAGTGGATATGGCTCGATTCTTTATTTTGAAGACATGAGCGTGATTGAAGGACTGCAAAAGAAATTTCCCTTGTACAAAGACGCTTTCCCCACGTTCTCCAATCACTCGGCAGGCATGCTGCAGTTTGTTATTTGGACTGCGTTGTCGGATGAGGGACTGGGGGCCTCGTTGCAGCACTATAATCCTGTCATTGATACTGCGGTGAAAGCCGCGTGGAACCTTCCGGAGAGCTGGAAACTGTTGGCGCAGATGCCGTTCGGCAAGCCTATCGCCGCACCAGGTGAAAAAGAGTTCCAGCCGTTAGAGACTCGCGTGAAGGTTTTTCGGTAACGCTTGCGTCTGTTAATTGCAAAAAGCAGCCTTTCCATTACTGGAAAGGCTGCTTTTTTTTCATCGACTCGCGTCTATGCGGTTGGGCGACGACGGGGAAAGAACCGTTCTATAAAACCAAACACACCGGCGCCTTTGAATTGAAATTTTTCAAAGTGTAGGGTTTGGAGTGGATAGTGAGTCCCGGCAAACCCTTTTTCCAGGCATTTTCGCATCGGTGTCGGTCCGCAGAAGTACAAATCAAATGGAGTGTCATCCAAGCAGCGTGTTATGTCTTCGATTTTCAAAAAACCGTCTTCGGCACTGTTGATCAGATGAAGACGCAAGTTTTTTCGTTGCTCCATTGCTTTCAAGTCGTCGGCGTAAGCCCCTTCAGCCGAATTGGCGTAAGCATAGAAAAAATCGACTTGATAGTCGGCCGGTATTGGCGCCTGACAGAAGCTGCGGAACGGAGTGATGCCGATCCCACCGGCTACCCAGACTTGTCGCTTGGCGCCGGCTTGGTAGTTGAATCTGCCATGAGGGCCGGATATCGCAATCATGTCTCCCGGTTGCAGGATTCTTTGCAAGGCAGTGGTATGATCGCCGAGGGCCTTGATGGTAAATTGAATCTGTCCTGGTTGAGGCGCGGAGCTAATCGAGAAGGGGTGAGACGGAAATTCGTTTTCTTTGCCCGAGATTTTTATGAAAGCGAATTGCCCGGGCTGGTATTTCATTTCCCCGTCGATTGCTGTCGCGGTGATTTCCAGTGCGCCATTGGCGACTTCTTTGAGTTGCGAAACCTTGTAGCGGTATTTATAAGCGGTGCGTTCGTAAAAAAATACAGTATAGAAGGCGGATACAAGACCAATCAGGATAACGAAATTCATCCACAGACTGAAGGGGTCTAGTGCAAATACAAGGTATCTGGATTTGAGGTAATAATGGATAATGCCGAAAATAAATGGAATCAAGATCAGTTTATGGAGCAGTTTCCATTTCTGATACTCCAGTTTGGCAGCAACGACAGCCAAGAGTGCCAGTCCGAAAAACAGATACAAACTGAATTCGCCAGCGCCGTCACCAATGTCACCGACCTTGACTCCCAATAGCCTTGTTGCTTCAGTTTTAATCGTATTGATCTCGCGGATTTTCCCCAATTTAATAGTAAGTTCATGGATCAAGATCAAGGCAAGCGCAACAATGGTGAGATATTTATGATAGACATAGGCTTTATCCACACCATGAAACCAACGGTCGATCAGGCGATTGCGGGTGGCGATAAAAAACATCCAGGTGAAGATAACGATGCTGATCGAGGCCAGCAAGTGAGAGTACTGCTGATAGATAGAGAGGGCTCTTGTTGGTTGCACCGTAGACCAGGTCAACCAGGTAACGAGACAGGAGAACACGATCAGGAAGATAGCCTTTCGGTCGCGCATGCAGCCGGGCCTCCTTTACAGTATCAGAGTTTTTGAGTTACTTTAGTTTAGCATAGCGACTGATCAGTATCAATTCCTAATTAAGTTCGATTTTTCCTCTTTTATAAAATGGCGTCGAAAGGCCTGGAACGAAATTCTGGCGAAGTTGCAGACGTTTGGTCGTGATGCGGAAATCAGTGGCTATGCTTGGACAATGGTCAGGGATTAGAAAAAAAAGCAGGGACTATCTCACAATGGGCATCAAAACCTGCGTGAGACAGCATGTTCATTCTAATGGGCGCATAATTGGAAATAAAATAGTATCCCGTAAATTTCCTTGTCCTGTCAGAACTTGGAGGATACGGTCAATACCCATACCCCAGCCAGAAATAGGTGGCATACCAAACTCCATGGCAGTAATATAGTCTTTGTCCATTGGCATGGCTTCATCGTCGCCACCCGCATTCAAAATCGCCTGCTCTGCTAACCGGCGATACTGCTCTTTTGGGTCTGTCAATTCTGAATATCCGTTGATAACCTCCGCGCCGTTTATGATAAGTTGGAATCGGTCGGTAAGCTCAGAATTATCGTCATTTGCTCTGGCCAAAGGAGATAAGGAGATAGGGTGTGCCACTAAAAATGTGGGCTTAATGATGCTTGGCCGACTAACTTTTTTATATAATAGGTCTATCAAGGTTCCTTTGCCAAGGTGCTTTAAGTCGGATTGGCTTTCAAGCACAATTCCTTTATTAATGATCTCTTGCAACAGTTTTGCTGCGGTTTCATATTTGTCTATATCAATAGCACAAT
>DATMYT010000040.1:0-7100 GCA_035560855.1 Negativicutes bacterium
CAATGAGTGTAATAGGCATTATTGCCGAATACAATCCTTTTCACAAAGGACATGCTTATCAGGTGGCGCAGGCCCGGCGGCTCAGCGAAGCATCTACAGTAATTGCCGTCATGAGCGGACACATTACCCAGCGCGGGGAAATAACCATCTTTGATAAGTGGAGCCGAGCGCAGGCGGCAGTATTGTCCGGTGTTGATTTGGTACTGGAACTTCCTACTGTGTTTGCAGTTCGCAGTGCCCAATATTTTGCGGCAGGTGGCGTACGATTACTGCATAGCCTGGGAATCGTGAATCATCTTTCTTTCGGCGCGGAAGAAGCGGAAATAGGCGCTCTCAGCGCCGCTGCAGCAGCGCTGGATGATCCCAAGGTCGTTGAATTGCTCAAGACCGGCCTGGATGACGGCAAAACATACGCAGCCGCAATGGCCCATGCCTTGGTTGCGGGAGGACATTCCACCGCCAAGTTCATCATCGCCCCCAATAATATTCTAGGCGTTGAATATCTTCGCGCGCTAAAAAAATATGCTCCTGAGATAACACCATTGCCGATTCGACGTATCGGCAGTGATTACCACGGCACTGAACTATCTGGTGAATATTCCAGCGCCACGGCTATCCGACAAGCATTCAGGAGCTGCCTCCCCCTATCTTCTTCGGTTCTGGATTCACTTCCACCTACGACCATCGCATTGATCGCGAATTTATTTGCGTCCGGCTGGGCGCCGACCGACCCTTCTCTTTTGGATAATGCAGTACTGTCCAGAATCCGCCGTATGACCGACATACAGCTGCAATCCGTGCCCGAACTGTCTGAAGGTCTGGAAAACAGACTACGAAAAGCAGCGAATCAGGCCGGAACTAAATTAGAATTAATGACTTTGCTAAAGTCAAAACGCTATCCGTATTCACGCCTTCAGCGGATTATGGCTCATCTGTTGTTGGGAAGTGATCCTGCGCAAATTTCCGATTTTGATCAATCCGGTCCCGCCTATGCAAGAGTGCTCGCACTCAATCCTCGGGGCCAAGCAGCACTGCGAAGAATTTCCCAGCACGCCTGTATTCCCGTAATTACCAAAACAACAGCCCATTTAAACTCCCGCACATACCATTCCGGTCACTTTACGCCCCTGCAATCGATGCTGGCGTTCGATATTGCCGCCACCGACATCTTTTCCCTCTGTCTACCGAATTCAACCAACAGAAAAGGCGGACTCGACTTCAGCCGATCCGCCTTTCACGCGCCTATGTCCTGATTTATTTTCGGAACTGTTGTTTCAACTCATCATGCCCTTTGCGCACAGTCTCCAGAGACTGTGACAAATTCGTCTCCACCAGGTTAAATACTTGGTCAGCATAACTCGCTGCATCCATGGCCAGTTCCTGGGCGTTATTTTGCGCCGTCGTTATCATTTCAGCCGCTTTTACTTCGGCGTCCCGCAGCGTCTGGTCCGATTCCTTACGGGCGTTCGTCACGATTTCATTCGCCTGTTCCTGCGCCTGCCGGGTAATGAGGTTTTCATCGGTCAGCTTGCTGTGATATGCTTTAGCCTGTTGGACAATTTCATCAGACTTCTGTTGCGCCTCTTCGAGAATTCGCTGACGATCACTTACAATACGACCCGCCTCTACTAATTGGGACGGCATGGCATCTCGCAATTCGTCAATCAGACGCGCCATATCGTCCTCTTCCACCAACCTCTTGTTCGTAAACGGTACCCGCCCGGACTCAAGCAGGATATTTTCCATTTCTTCGAGAATTTCTTCCACTTTCATGAATGCCACATCCTTTCTTTACGCCCGGTCATTCAACCGTCGAACAATTTGATCTTCCACACCGGCGGGAACCAATCCGCGAATCGACCCGCCAAATTTGGCCAGTTCCTTGGTTGCTGAGGAACTGACAAACGAATATTCATTGCTGGTCATCATAAAAACCGTCTCAATTTCCGGGTCCACGTGTTTGATTAGAAGAGCCCGCTGAAATTCATATTCAAAATCGGTAAGCGCCCTCAACCCCCGAACGATAATGTTGCTATTGCGGCTACGAACATATTCGTTGAGCAGCCCCGAAAAGCAGTCCACTTGGATGTTCGGGAGATGCGCCGTCGCATCCTTAAGCATCTGTACTCGTTCTTCCATGGAAAATTCAGGCCGCTTGCTTGGATTGTGAAAAACAGCTACGATAACTTCATCAAACATTTTTGCCGCCCGCTCGAAAATATCGAGGTGACCGCGTGTCACCGGGTCAAAACTCCCGGGGCACACTGCAATTCTCATTATTTGTTCCCCCCTGTTTCATAAAAAAACTCACAACCGTTTCTCCATAAAATTCGCTACGATACGCCACAATCCTCTTTAATCCGTCAGGAAGTTTTTCATGGCGCGAGTGTTCCAGAACAAAAATGCCTCCATCCTTCAGCACGCCGCCCTCATCAAGGGCCAGTAGTACCTTTGGCGCCAATCCTAGGTTATATGGTGGATCACAAAAAATCAAGTCAAATGATTTCCCTTCGCCTTCAAACCGACGCAGCGCCTGCATCACATCTTCCCGACAAATTACAACCACGCCGGATAGATCAGTCAAAATAGAATTTTCCATCATTATTTTGATGCTTTGCGAGTTTTTATCGACCAACACGGCGGAGGCAGCGCCACGGCTCAGCGCCTCCAATCCTAAATTTCCCGTCCCTGCGAACAGATCCAACACTTCAGCGTCCAGTGGTGACGCCGCTAAAATGCCAAAAACAGATTCTTTGACTCTATCCGCGGTTGGTCGCGTCTTCATCCCTTTTGGAGTTTTGAGTCTGATGCCTTTTGCGCTCCCTGCAATAATTCTCATATCAGTAAAACCACCAAACCATCTTTATCCAAATTCTCAACAGTATTATATTACTCGAAAACAGACTGCATGAAAACACTTTCTGCAGTGGAGGAAGCATGATTCGTAGATTTTTTATTTATCTTGGCCTGATTCTTATCATATTATCGACTACTCTGTCGGCATTATTCTGTCTGAACTATTCCAAGATAGCAGTCCCAGTTTCAGTGTCCGAACCACCGCCACGCGGCGTCGTTCTTCTCGTACCGCTTGACAGTCGTCCTCCCTGCACTGATTATGTCACCAGTCTCGCCCGTATGGCAGGGTTTCAAGTTCTTCTTCCTCCGAGCGAGTTGTTGGACGACTACCGGCAACCCGGCAATGCCGCTGGAATGCGTGAATGGCTGCAACATAACATTTCTCGTGCAGATACCGCCATTGTTTCAGTAGACATGCTGTTACACGGAGGATTGCTGGCATCCCGCAAAGGCATGGGCTCTGCGGAAACAGCCGATGAATTAGTGGACCTGCTGACAACAATCCATGAAAAGCAGCCGCAGGTGAAATTATACGCATTCAACATCATTCCCCGTCTTCTTATCTCCGATGACCCCCACACTGAAAAATACAAGTTGCCCATGGCGGAATGGTCGATACTGCAAGAAACAACATCTCTATTTGAAAATCCAAACGATATCCACCGACTGCAAACGCTGGAAGAGACAATCCCACCCGAGATTCCAGCCCGCTATCGCAAACTTTACGCCGACAATCACCGCCTGAATCAGCGACTCGTTGCGTTGGCAAAAACCGGCGTTCTCTCCGGGCTCGTACTCGGACAAGATGACAGCGCACCTTTCGGATTGGCCAACATGGAACGACAGCGTTTAGAAAACGAAATTGGAAACCAACCCGAAATACAAGAAAAAATTTTTCTAACCCGTGGCACAGATGAGGTCGCGCTTACACTTCTCGGTCAAGCCACCCGTTCGGCATCCGACGCACGTCACAAAGTTTATGTCCACTACACCGAAGATCACACCGCCGACGCAATCCTGCCGTACATGCCGAGACCGCTGTCTCAAACCGTCTCGGAAAAACTGGCGCTAAGCGCTGCGGATACTACAGATTCACCAGCAGAAGCGGATTATATTCTGGTCGTTCACGCCGGTAATTCTAAAAGCCGCAAACAACAACTCGAACACGAAGCAATGCTTATCAAAGAGTGGATAGCCGCCGGATACAAAATAGCTCTCGTCGATCTGGCAACGGACTGGAGCGAAAATCAGACACTACTGCCTTACCTACAAAAAAATGGCGCTCACGTACATCAGCTATTGACCTATGCTGGTTGGAATACTGCCAGCAATTCAGTCGGAACGGCTGTCACTCAAGCGGCTATGGTGCTTCGCGGACGGAATGCAAAAGATTTCGCAGTCGCGCTTTACCGAGACATTGCTCGTACCCAATTTCTAAGTGAAAGGATTTTGGACGACTGGTACTATCAGAAAATCTACAGGAATCAGTTGAACGAAGACCTTCAGAAACAACAAATCAATCCCTATGATTTAAAACTGGCGCGGCAGACTGTGACTAATCGAATCAACCACCAGCTTTACAATGCTAAACTGCAATATATCCGTCGAGATTGGCGCGATGCTGTTTTCCCCCTGACCTCCGACGACTTTGGCGCCTATGCCGTCGATAGCTGGGATATCCACTCCGGCCTTCCTTGGGACCGTACCTTTGAAATTTTTGTTGGGATAAACCCGGTTCCGGCCCGCATTATTCAGAAGTAGCACCGAAAAATATAAATGAGCGTCAAAAAGAAGAAGCCGGGCTACGCCCGGCTTGACTGTCATTTGATGATTCTGCGCGCGCCGATATAACGATCCCGGTGGTAGGGATTTGCCATCGAAGTTACGGTTACGTATCCCGCGCCAGAGCTGGCATGAATAAACTGTTCATTGCCTAAATAAATACCAACATGAGACGGTCCAGGCTCGTAGGTGCTGAAAAACACCAAGTCTCCCGGTTGAAGAGCATTTCGCGATACAGGTATACCCACTTCAAACTGTCCGTCAGCCATGCGCGGCAACCCATATCCCATCTGGTCAAACACAAAATAAATAAACCCTGAGCAATCGAATCCGCTAGGTGAGCGACCCGCCCACACATAGGGCACGCCAATATACTGACGAGCCATGCTGAGCAAAACCTGTGTCTTTCTTGTATCCGTACGGCCCCGGCTGATAGAACTGGCGCCACGAAAATTTTTCAGGACTTCCCAAGTACTCAGTCCCACCACTCCGTCAGCGTCCAATCCCGCATCCATCTGAAACTGAATCACAGCCCCTAACGTATTGGCGCCGAACCGACCATCCACCGGGTCCTTATAATACCCATATTCGCGCAATTTATTCTGCAGCTTGGTTACTTCATCACCGTACATGCCTTTTTTCACCGGCATATCTGGGCTCGCCGGTTCGGCAAATGCCGAGGATACAGCAAAGAACAAAACCCCAAACAACAATACCATCAAACAACTGTATTTTCGAAATTCAACCCTTCGCTCCATGGCTCACCTCTTTTGTAATATTCTCTTTTGTTATTCGTCGCTTTTCAAAAAACTCCTGCCTGAAATTTCGAATTTCAAAGCCGATGATGTATTATATCAGCGGGTTTTTTCTGTTGACAATCCCCTGAAGGTTGTGTATAATTTAAAACTGTGATCAATCGGGGCGTAGCGCAGTTTGGTAGCGCGCCTGGTTCGGGACCAGGAGGCCGCAAGTTCTAGTCTTGTCGCCCCGACCACTTTTCTCGACACTTGCATCAATATGAATTTAGAGTAAGAAGTTCTTAGCAAAAACCGTATGAAAACATACGGTTTTTTTGCTTTTATATTGCTTTTATTACACAACTAGTCCCGACGATTATCCTATTTCTATTCTGCCTTGCAGACATCTTTAACTACTGTACCAAACAAGGTCTTCGTCGCTCAAGTTTGCGTCCTTCTATGCCTCTGCCGTTTTTTATACTTTCGCAAGAATTACTACAGACGCTTACGTTTTTATTTTGCATAGCAGCCAAAACATGTTAAAATGCTGCTAAAAGCAGTCAGAATCGTTGCTAAATTCCAGCCCATTTTGAGTAAAACCTTTAAATTAGAATTTGGGATGAAATGAGGAGTAAAGAATTTGGAACCGATACTATTTATTGCTTTATCTACCAAAATGGCTGAAACAGCTGCCCACATCGCAGCCGAAATGGGTATCTCTTTTCCAATCGAGGTTGGAAGCATGCAGACAGCCTCGGAAATCGCCCAACGATATCCGAATGCTGAAGTGATCGTTAGCCGAGGTGGAACAGCTGAAACGTTGAGAAAAAAGACCGACCGTGTTGTGGTTGAAATTACGGCTTCGATTGAGGATGTGCTTGATGCTGCGCATCGCTTCGTGGAGCTCGGCTATAAAACAATTGCTGTTGTTGCGAACGGTGCAATAATTGGCAATATTTCTCAAGACTTGCAGATTGGTAATATTAAAATCTGGTTGCGACCATGGCAAGATAACGCAACCATCGCAGGAATCCTAAAACGCTTGATAAGTGATGGAGTTGAAGGTATTGTCGGCGATAAAACAGGCGGTGAGCAGGCTGTAAAACTCGGTTTGCCGACAGAATCCTTGGACTCCGGAAAATTGGCGCTTAATAAAGCAATTTGTGACGCTCTTGGTTCAGCTCGTATCCGGGAAAAGGACAGAAACATCAATGATCAAAGAGCTACTGAGGTAAAAAAGCTTGCCAATAATCTTTATCTTGCATTGGAGCAGGCTGTTGCAGCCACCGAACAACTCAGCGCAGCTTCCCAACAACTTGCTGAAACGAGTGGGGATACTGCAGAGATTGCGAAGACAAGCGTAAGTGAAGTTGCACAGACGACAGAAATTTTAAACATCATACATCGCGTCGCCCAACAGAGCAATTTGCTTGGGTTAAATGCCGCCATTGAAGCTGCCAGGGCCGGCGAAATAGGCCGCGGTTTTTCTGTAGTGGCGGAAGAAATCCGTAAACTAGCGGATGAAAGCAATCGTTCCGCTAAACATATCGGAGATCAGTTAAATACTTTCCGGACTTCAGTAGAACAGGTGCTTGAAAATGTAAAACAAAGTCACTCTATTTCACAAGAACAGGCAAAAGCCTCGCATGAGATCGCCCGGATGCTTGAAGATTTACGAGGTGTGGGACAACGTTTGATTGAATTCGCCGATAAGAAATAAATGCG
>DATMYT010000041.1:0-6821 GCA_035560855.1 Negativicutes bacterium
ATATACTACTGTTTATTTCGCGGATTAGCGGGTATTTCCTTTTTGTTTGCTTGTTTCTCGCTTTATTTCTTCTAGGCACTTTTGCATTAATTTGCACCTCATTCAAATTCATGGGAGGACACTTTCCTGGTTTGTTGAATATAGCTATCATATAGAAATTATGGTTTCGTACTGGGATTCTCTCGACTCAATAAAGCAATTCAAAAAAGAAGCCCTGCACATGATATTTAACTTTGGGTTTGAAAGTATGCAAAGCCGCGCGCGACACTTTATGTGATTAAATATTGCCCAGTCGCGTAACACGCCTGAGTTAAACTAATTATTAATGTTCAACATCCGTTCAAAATCACAGGGAGGGATAACCATGCCGCAGCAACCGCTCCTAGTCACCGCAGCTCTTCTTAAACACGATAACAAGATTTTGATTGCACAACGGTCCGATTCCGGACGGTTCGCAAACAAATGGGAGTTTCCTGGCGGAAAAATCGACCCTGACGAAACACCTGAGGAATGCTTACATCGTGAATTACAAGAAGAGCTCTGCATAGATTCTACGATTGGAACTCTTTTCAGCGACACCCTCTATCAGCATGAAATGGGACAGATACGTCAGTTCACTTACTGGGCGGAATTGCGCAGTACGTTAACCGATATTCGCTTACTTGAACATCAAGCTATTGCTTGGGTTACTCCTGCGGAATTGTCCCGGTACGAATTTGCAGGGGCAGACTTAGCCGTCGTCGAAAAATTGATAAAAACTCGTTGGTCGCGCTGAACCGAAAGAATGTTGAGCTTGTCGTTGATTCGCAGATACAAAAAAATCCTTCCAACGTTTAACGTTGGAAGGATTAATTTTTTCTGGAGCCGCTGAGAGGATTTGAACCACCGACCCGCGCATTACGAATGCGCTGCTCTACCACTGAGCTACAGCGGCGTGTTACGCAACAGTTATTATAATCGGTCCGTTTCGAAATGTCAATAGTCGAAGACCCTTTGAAATAGTGATGTTTCAGGCTGTCAACGGGTAGCAATATTTCCCGTCCCATTTTGATGTTATCTTTTTTGTTCCATATCGTTCAAACTTTTGTTTTTACAATAAGTTTCGTGCCGTTCAAAAGGGAGCAAACTCCGCATCTGCCCATAAGTTTCGCTGCAAAATCTGATATTGTGCATCCAACGCCGCCGCGTGTTCTCCCTCCCACTGGGCTAGTGAGATAAATCGTTGGCGTCCCCTTCCATCCCCAATCGTTGCTGCCGTTTTTACATAGAACTCCAACAAGTCTCTCTCGATGAAAATCGCCATCCTCAAAATAGCCATATCAGAAGTCAGTTCACTGATCGGCAAGGAAGGTTCAGGTCCCCTCCCTTCTCCACGTTTTCCAAACACCGTGTTCGCCTTGTTTTTTGGCCCCATGACGCCCGCTTCCGGCTCTGTTGGCAGCCACGTTCCTGTTGCCTCCACTGCATCTTTTTCGGAACGAAGATATTGATAGTGCCGTTCTTCCCATTCTGCCAATTCCAACAAAATTTCCCGCGTTTCCGGTTTCTTTACCCGTTTGGCTGCAGAAGAAAAAAACTCTTTCCCTTCCTTCTCCATCGCCATCGCAAATTCCAGAACAGAGACCTCATTTCTCACAACGGTGTCCCTCCTTTATTTATTTCCTTTTAGCAATCACTTTGTGACCACGGGAAATCTATTTTATTCAAGCGTCTTTTGACCATTTTACACATCAATACTCTAAACTCCTGCCGACTTTATACACTATTTTCACACAATTCAACAGCAGAAATTTATGTTCTTTTTCGTTACGGTCTGACGCCCCCTTGCTGATCGTCCGAGTACGGCGCGGCGACTGCGATCAAGCTGCGTTCTCATAGCGTTTTAGCATATTATGTCCGTGTGGTTGTGGTATGCTTGATGTGAAAAGTCATGGGGGTAAAAACTATATGACAGAAACCTCTTTACAAATCAAAGACCTATGTGACCGTGCAAAAGACTTCATCAAGGAACGCAAGTATTCTGCTGCCATGGAGCTGCTAAACGAGGCCGTCGCGCTGGACAAATTATCTGCGTGGCCGGTGAGCACTCTTGGCATTGTTTATTTTCATCAAAAACAATATGACAAAGCTATCGAGTGCTTTCGAAAAGCTCTAGCCCTTGACAGTTCTTTTGTCTTTCCCTGGAATGGTCTTGGTAAAGTCTACGCCGAACAACAACAGTACGATAAGGCTATCAAAAGCTATCGAAAGGCTATCGCTCTCGCCGGCTCTTTTGCTTCACCCTGGAATGGTCTCGGAAACGTTTACTTTCATCAAAAACAGTTTGCCAAGGCCATCGATCATTTTCAAAAGGCGCTTGCTCTCGACAGCTCTATGCCCGCGCCATGGAACGGTCTTGGGAACGTTTACCAGAAGCAAGAGCTTTATGATAGCGCGATTGAGTGCTACAACAAAGCCGTCGAAGCTGACGCAACAAATCCAATTCCTTTACGCAATCTGGGCAATACCTATCGTGACCTGCAGCAATTTTCCGAAGCAATTGAATGCTACGAAAAAGCGATCGCGCTGAGTGAGAAAGACCCCTATCGAGTCAAATTATTGAAACGCCTTATCGACGATGTGCGGCAAAAAGTCGAGTCACGAAAAAAACTTGATGAAAATGCGAGCGTAGAAGCCAAAATTCTCAAAGCGACAAAAGATATTGCCAATGATGTATCAAGAAAAAATCAACAAGCTCTTGTATTTTTGGAAGAGATTTATCGCGACCCGAATGATATGCAGTTTTATTTGGAAGTGTTACAAAAGTGGAATTCCTTCACGCCGATTGTTGCTCCCCATCGAAATGGGAGTCTCGGCGGCGGCTATTACATGCGGATTGAAAACAAAGGAATTGTAATTGACCCTGGGTTCAATTTTATTGAAAACTTCAAAAGTGCAGCGCATTTCTTTGCGGAAATAGATATTGTAATCATCTCACACGCACATAATGATCATACGGCAGATTTGGAATCCATTCTTGCGCTGCTGAACAAATACAACTCAGAAATCAAAGATTCTGATGATCCGCAAAAAGAATCGTCCATCCGCCAAGTCTTGGCTAAAGAAGCGGGAATCGATGCCTCGGAAGTGCAACAGAAAGATGTGGAGAAAGAGTTTTTAGCCTCTTCGCGGCGTAAAACTCTTGATATCTATATGCCGCTCAGTGTCTTCGTGAAATTTTCGGGACTTATCCCATTGAAAGCAAGCGCTGATTATGCCATCCATATCATTGAAAAGAAACAGTCTTTTGATCTGGGGATAATGAAACTCAAGATAATCGATGCCAAGCACCCGGACATTATTTCGGATAATTGTTCTGCCGGTTTTTGCTTTGAATTTGCCGACACACTTCTGGTGTATACGGGCGATTCCGGCTGGAGCAAGGAAATCGAAACACAGTATATCAATATTAGAAAAAATGCCAAGGCTAAGAAAATCGTTCTGTTGGCGCATCTTGGCGGCTTGAAGGAACACGAAGAACAATATTTATTGGGAAGTCCGAACGACTATTCCCACTTTTACCCGCATCACCTCGGCCGCTTGGGGCTATGCAAATTAATTTCGTCCCTTAATCCAAGCATATGCTTTATTTCTGAGTTTGGCGAAGAATTATTGGGACACCGGGACAAGCTTTCCGACGTCTATCAAACGCATTATCCCGACACAATTTTCTTGCCTGCAGACATTGGTCTAAAATACGACTTCAAAAAAATGCAGCTATGGTCAATAACAGAGGTTTTTCGCGAAACGAGAGACAAAAGTTATGACTATGTTCCCATTAATGATGTTTCTGCCTACGAAAATGTATCCGAGTGTTCGATCCATTACTATTCCAAGAAGGTCGCCAAGGAGCACCTCATCGAGGTCGTCTGCTCCAATTGCCAAACGCGCTGATCAAATCTATAGCACACTGCAATTCACCAAGTGCTATACTTAGTTGAGTACCTCTGCTTGAACGAAAAAGCGACAAACAAATTTCTGCACAGGAGGGCTGCATGACACTCAAAAAACAGGCCAACCCAAAGAAAAAAGGTGCTCTTCCTGAAGGACAAACGTCTCAAGGGTTTCCTATTGTGGGGATCGGCGCTTCCGCCGGTGGTCTTGCAGCTTTTGAAGCCTTTTTTTCAGCCATGCCTGCTGACACCGACAGCGGCATGGCCTTTATTTTGGTTCAACATCTTGCACCCGACCACAAAAGTCTTCTCTCTGAATTGATCCAGCGTTATACTCGTATGCAGGTCATAGAAGTCGAAGATGGAATGAAAGTTGAGCCCAATCACGCATACATTATTCCGCCCAACAGGGACATGGCTTTTCTAAATGGCGCATTACAGTTGTTGGAACCCGCTGCGCCAAGGGGGCAGCGACTGCCTATCGACTTTTTCTTTCGATCACTTGCAGCCGACCAGCACGAACGCGCGATCGGCATCATCCTTTCCGGCACGGGTAGTGATGGCGCTTTGGGAGTGCGTTCCATCAAGGCTGAAGGCGGCATGGTAATGTCTCAGAACCCAGAATCCACGGAATACGACGGCATGCCGCGCAGCGCCATCGCAACCGGCTTGGTGGACTATGTGCTTCCGCCCGCCGAGATGCCTGCCCAGCTAAGTGCATTCGTTGCTCATGCGTTCGGCAACCTTTCCCGGCTACCGACTCCGACAGCCGCCCCTTCCGAAGATGCTTTGAAAAAATTGTTTGTCTTATTGCGCGCCCACACCGGGCATGATTTTTCCTTATACAAGCCTACTACCATAACACGTAGGGTAGCGCGGCGAATGGCTGTTAACCAGATCGACGACTTGAATGAATACGTTCGTTATTTGCAGCATACTCCCGCTGAGCTGGATCTTGTGTTTAATGATTTATTGATTGGCGTTACCAGCTTTTTTCGTGACAAAGACGCTTTTGCAGTTTTAGAAGCCAAAGTGATCCCAAGCCTTTTCGAAGGCAAAACTCCGGACGCTCCGATCCGAGTCTGGACGGCCGGCTGCTCTACAGGGGAGGAAGCCTACTCTATCGCAATCTTGTTGCAAGAGCGCATGGAAGCATTAAAGCAACATTTCAATTTGCAGGTCTTTGCGACCGACATTGACAAAAAATCGGTGGAACAGGCCCGAGCAGGGCTTTACTCGGACAGCATCATTGCCGATGTGACGCCGGAACGACTGTCGCGTTTTTTTGTCCAGGACCTAGATGGCAACTATCGTGTCCATAAAAGAATCCGAGATATCCTGGTTTTTTCCGAGCAAGACCTGATCAAAGACCCTCCTTTTTCGAAGCTCGACCTGATCAGTTGCCGCAACTTGATGATATATATGGGAGCGGAACTGCAAAAAAAAATCATTCCCCTGTTTCATTACGCGTTGAAGCCACACGGCATGCTTTTTTTGGGAACATCGGAAACTATCGGAGAATACCTTGATTTATTCTCTACAGTAGATCGCCAGGCCAAACTGTATCAACGCAAAGATGGCTCTTTGGGATCTGACCGAACATTGCTGCTAAAATATATGCCACCTTGGGTAGAAAGTACAACCGTGGCTAAGCCTGCTGGTCGCTCTACCGCTGACAAAAAAATTTCCTTGCGTGAGCTGACCGAACAAGGCATCCTAAAACACTGCGCCTCAACCGGCGCTCTGGTTAATGAGAGAGGTGACTTTCTCTATCTGCACGGGCACGCAGGTCGGTATCTTGAACCGACACCGGGCGAGCAAGGTCTCAACAACATATTAAAAATGGCGCGCGAAGGACTGAAAAGAGATCTTACCATCGCGCTGCACAAAGCGGTTACACAGAAAAAGACTATTGTCCACAACGGGTTGCAGGTCAAAACTAATGGTGATTTCTCATCTGTCGACATAACTATCCACCCTATCGCGGTTGCGCCCGAGTCAGCAGAAGGATCGAATTTCTTTCTCGTTATTTTAGAAGATACGCCGCTATCTACGCAGCCAGGTCACAGTGAACCTTTCGCCGGAGCTCCCAACGACCAAGCAAGACTCGAAAATTTGGCCCAGATAGAAGAGTTAAAACGAGAATTGCGGGCCAAGGAAGAGTATCTCCAAAGCGCTAACGAAGAATTGGAAACGTCAAATGAAGAACTGAAGTCGAGTAACGAAGAGATGCAGTCCGTCAACGAAGAGTTGCAATCAACCAATGAAGAATTGGAAACATCCAAGGAAGAATTGCAGTCTGTCAATGAGGAACTGTCTACTGTCAACATCGAACTCCAAACTAAATTGAGCGATCTTGCGCTGGTCAACAACGACATGAACAATCTCTTGGCCGGCACCGGCGTAGGCACTATTTTCGTTGATCACCAGTTGCGCATCCGCCGTTTCACTCCGGCGGTCACACAGGTCATTAATTTGATCCAGTCCGATGTGGGAAGACCGGTGGCCCATATTGCATCAAATTTGACGGGCTATGATTCTCTAGTGGAGGACTTGCAGGTCGTGTTAGACTCCCTCGCCCCCCGTGAAGTGGAAGTTCGCACCAAAGCCGGAGAATGGTTTCTACTTCGCATACGCCCCTATCGAACTTTGGAAAACGTGATCGAAGGAGGGGTCATCTCATTCTTCGACATTACCGAGATGAAACAAATAGAGTCGGCGCTTCGCGAAACTGAAGCAAAGTGTCGTGTGTTGTTTGAAACGATGCCGCAGGGGGTTGTTTTTCTGAACCAGGAGGGCCAGATTATTAATGCCAATTCTGCGGCTGAACGAATATTAGGGCTTTCCCTTGATCAGATGAAACAGCGCGCCCCCTTCTCACCACTGGGA
>DATMYT010000042.1:0-24437 GCA_035560855.1 Negativicutes bacterium
CCCCCATTTCATTAATTTGCATTAATAATGCCTCGACCAAACGAGGTAAAGGGCTGGATTCAACCCCAATAATCGTAACGCCGCAACGATTGATTGGCAACAGAAATTTCCTTGCTTTACTTTTGCCAATCGCTTCCGCCATTGGCAGTGTAAGTTCTCCCATCATCGAATGGGCGATTCTTTTGTTATAGATATAACTCTCCTGGCGGCACGGGAGGACTTCCTGTGTCGCCAGGAGAGTATCCTGGAGGTTGAGTGCTTCCTAATTATTCATCCGACAGCAGCGTCTGAAGCAGTTTCTCTACCGCCATCACACTCGGAGACTGTCTTGGCAATTCAAGCAACGGCCTTCCTTCTCGGTCAAACTCGTTGAGCGTCTTGTCTTCGGGAATGCTGCCGAAAATTTCAAGACCGGTTTTCTGCACCAATTCTTCCAACGGATGATCATCGCGTACCCGATTGAGGACCAGTCCAGCCCTCTTGACCTCAATATCGCTCTCTTGCGTGCGGGTCACGTCGATAATTCCTTTTGCGGTACTGAGGCTTCTGGCTGACATGTCTGAGACGACCAGCAAAACGTCGATACTCTTGAGAACTCGGCGGTTCAGCTGTTCAGGACCCGCCTCGCCATCAATGACGGTGATCTTGTAGGAGTTTATCAGTGCGTCAATCCCATAGCGCAACAGCTCGTTGACTGAGCAGAAACAACCCGGCTCCTCCGGGCGCCCCATGGCCAAAAGATCAAATCCATCACCATGAGCAAGGATAGAGCCCATCCAAGTTTTCAGGTCCTGGCTTTTCATTTTTTCGCGTAGTTGGCCGGGACCGATGACTTCTTTGCGCAGGCGGCTGACTGTTTTCTGCACCGGGATACCGAGGGTATACGGAAGGCTCATGGCGGAATCGGCATCGATAGCAAGTACGCCTCCATGGTATCGTTCTGCAAGCAGCTGAATCATAATTGTGGCAAGCATTGTCTTTCCTGAACCGCCCTTGCCGGTTATCGCAATCGATTTGATTTCTCTCATATTGCTACCTCCTGTACCCATCATCTTAATCGATGAGGCTCATGCCTGTTTTTCACTGGATTCCAGCGTCTCCATAAACTCCGTGATGATCTGCTTGATCTCATCCGTAGACTTATAACGGATATCCAGGGCATCCAGATCGAACGTAAGCACCGGGACATTGTATTTGTCCTTCACCAGATCCGAAATGATCTTAGCGGAAGCCCATGTGTGCTTGCAGCCGACATGTCCCGCATAAATGGCCAGATTGATGGTGTAACTCTCCATGCAGGCCTCGGTCATCTCCACGTATTTTTCCGCAGGCCCGCAAGCGCCGTGTACCATGGGATACCCCAACGCGCGCTGCCCCAAAACATAAAAGACCTCCTCAATATCGTAGGGATTGGATACCACGTAGTCCGTCTGGAAGCCGAAATCATCCATAACAGAAACCGCGTTATATTTTGTTTCCATCCAATCCATGATGCCAGCATTGGACCACATCATATTCTGCAGCCAGAGAATGCGGTACTTCTCGGCCCCAGGAGTAACACCCTCGTGCCGGGCTGCCGTTTTCTGGCCAATCGCCAACTGCTCTTCGAGATAATCGATTGGATAGGCAGCACCCATGGTAGAACCAACCATGCCGTTCATGATCGTCATGCGGCTGGGGAGCGGACAAGGCTGGAGTCTTCTCAGCTTGCTGCACTCGGTCAGCAGTTGGGCGGAACGGTTGGAATTGCGGATAACTTGTGCCATACGCTCTTCGTCATGTTCTCTGCCGAGAGCTTTTTGCAGGAACTCATACATTTCTTTGAGATTATCCGCGATATAATCATAGCCGATTTTGTCCCGGCGATATGGGGTATCGACGCAAAAGGTCGGGATCTTATAATATTCAGCCAACAGCGGGAAGACAGCACGGGCGTTGTCACAGGGCAGAGAGCAGTAGACAAATGCATCGGGAGTGAACTGAAAATCACCGGAAAGCGCCGCGCCGAGGAAGATCTTATCCATAGCGCACACGGTAGCGGGGATATGTTGTTCCGCCAGGTCGATATACTTGAATGTCTCCTTACCCGAAGCCAAACGAGTAGGAATCTGTTCTATGACAAACGGAACTGCATCAAGAGCATAAATCAGCTCCATCGGGAAGTTGGCGCCGCACATTACGATCGGTTTTTTGCTCTCCCTTGCATTGATGACGTCCTTCCAGTAGTTGTTCATAAACTCAAACATGTACATTTTATCAGGATATTTTTTCTTCGCGTACTCAACAATGCTTGCGCTCTGATCAGCGATCAGCTTTACCAGGTCAAGTTGCTCACTCATTAGTTATTCCCCTCCGTTTCAAGCATTTCAAGGAACGCCTCGGCGCGCACGCCGACCTGCCCGGCGTTTGCAACGATCTCTTCCCGATCGAGCACAAGCAGAGGGATTCCGGCATCCTTCATCATTTCCTGCACATTGTACCCTTCACCGCCCCAAACGTCGCAATTCTTCATCCGCATGAATACGACGCCGTCAACCATATACTCCTTGGCTCTGGCCAGGATATTATCGCAGAACTGTGCGTGCATATTGCACATCCGCGGGCAAGCCGGGCGATTCAAGTGCGTTTTTGCCAGACACTCCACGGGATCATCACTGATGCGCTCTACCAAATCCCACTGGTAGCTGCTTCCAAAGCAGTGTACGTCGGTGACAACCAGGCCACCTGCATTTTCAAACAACTTGACGTACTCCGGGTCGTCCAGGGCGCTGCCGACAAGCATGAGCCGTGCTCTGTAATTTGTGATGGGGCTGCGCTGCTTTGCCTCTTCCAGAAATGCGCTGAGCATCTCGTTGAACATTTCCTTGCGCATGGACATCGCGGCCAGCATAATGCGAAGGCATTCCTCACCGGTCACGCGCGGTTCTTTACCCTTGCAAAGACCATACAATTGTTGGATGAGTGAACGGGTCTGATTGTATACTTCAATGGCCTGCCAGAGTTTCTCATCGGTGATCGAGACCTGGTAATATTTTTCCAGAGCCGCTATCAGTTCCCGAATTTCAGTCTGAAAATAATTTTCAGCCCTGGGACCGGTTACGCGGGGAGTATTGAACTGATGATAAAACCGCCCGTCCTTATAAAGGTGTTTCCAGGTATCAAACAGGCGCTGAGCCATCAGACATCCGTCAGACCCGACCACGCCGTCCAAAAACTCCCGTTTTCCATCCATAAATTGCTGCAGACATGCACGCACGAAGCTGCAACTGAACGAACTTAAATAAGTTTCCGCATCGCTGTCATCCTTACAGCCTGTAGCACGAAGCCGATAGGGCAGAAGATTTGCCGCATGAAGCAGTTCCTCGGGCAGATGGCAGCAATAGGTCCCGACCACTTTGCCCCCCTGATCTTTATACGCTTTCGCAAAGGAGTCTAGCTCCTCTGATGCCAATAGTTTATCCGTTGTACTCATATTTACCTCCCTTATTATCATTGTTGCATTATTTCCGCTAAAAATTAGATCCAGGGCATCTTATCCAACTGCGCTTTTAGATCAGCACGGAAATCAGGGTGTGCGATTCCAATCAGAGCGAGGGCACGCTCGCGCATGGTCTTATAGCGGAGGTTTGCAACGCCATATTCGGTAACCACATACTCAACATCGCTTCGAGGCGTGGATACGGGGGTGCCAGCCGCAAACTGGGGCACGATACGGGAAATCAGTTGCCCGGGCTTTCCGGCGGTGGAAGGAAATGCCAGGAAGGAGCGGCCGCCTTTTGAGTTAAACGCACCGCGGACAAAGTCCACCTGACCGCCGATACCGCTGAACATTTTGCCGCCAATGCTCTCGGAGGATGCCTGTCCAAAGAAGTCCACCTCGACGCAGGAGTTGATGCTGACCATGTTGTCATTCTTCCCGATCACAACGGGGTCATTGCTGTACTCACCCGGAACCAGCATGATCATCGGATTGTTATCCAGCCACTTATAGAACTCCAAAGAGCCCATGACAAATCCAGTGACGATCTTGCCCTCGTGGTAGTTCTTGCGTTTGCAAGTGACGACGCCCGCTTTCCACAAGTCCATGATGCCGTCGGAAAACATCTCGGTATGAACGCCAAGATCTTTACGATCCTTTAAAAAGCCCACTACGGCATCAGGGATAGAGCCGATTCCCAACTGAAGACAATCGCCATCCTTGATATATTCGGCTATGTACCCGCCGATCGCTTCCTCGACAGGGCCGATCTCTGCTTTCGGCAGCGCAAAAGGTGTGGTGTTGGACTCGACGAAGTAGTCAAATTCCGATACATGGTAGTGGCTGCGCTCTCCCTGAGTTCTCGGATAATTGGGGTTGACCTCGGCAATGGCGAGCTTGGCATATTTCATCGTCTGGTAAATATACAAGTTAAACAGGGAAAGGGAACAAAAGCCGAAATCATCAGGCGGCGCCACTGAGACAATCGCTACGTCCGGTTTTAGCGTAGGGCCGAGTCCGAAGCCCCAATCCTTCAGATAGATGGGCAAATACTCGCCGGGCCCCTCGTTGATATGCTTGCGGACGCCGCCGGAGGTAAACACCGTGCGGAATTCCACCTTGTGCTTGATATCGTCTGCCAAATAAGGAATGCTAAGCGGCAGCCCGACAATAATAACGACATGATTGATATCATCGTCTCTCAGCCTTTTTGCCAGCGCGGCTGCAGAGGCGTTCGGGCTGGCGGTGGCACCGCTCATTACAATAACGTCTCCGTCCTTGACGTTTTTAAAAACTTGATCGATATCGCCTGATCTGGCTTTATAGGTTTCTTTCCAATCCATTGTTTTCATCCTTTCTAAACTATATTTTTCATCGTTTGATAAGGTTTTGTTCACCTCAGGCAAGACAAAATTGAAGTTAACATACTTTTGGCGGCAGTACTAAAATTAGCCTTTCTCTTGGCAAGGAAAGCAGCTGCCCCCTCTTGGGCATCTGCTGAAACGATCAGCATCGCCTGCGCTAATGCCTCGCTGTTCATGAACCCGTCAATATTCATATCCAGGCCGTTGTTCATGACAGACTTGGTTAACGCCATCGCCGCAGCAGGACCTGCCGCCATTTTTTTGCTCAGCTTTTCCACGGTCGCCTCCAGCTTGTCCGCTTCCACGACCTGATTGACGATACCCAGTCTCAGCGCCTCCTGCGCGTCAAAGTTTCTGCCGGTAAGCGTCAGTTCCTTCGCGACTCTGATCCCGACGACACGCGGCAGATAATACAGCAGGCCGCAGTCAGGCATCAGGCCGATATTGATAAAAGCAGCTCCGAACACAGCCGCATCAGAAGCAATCACAATATCGCTCAACAGCGCCAAAGACAGTCCCGCACCCACGGCAAAACCATTGACCGCAGAGATGATCGGCTTTGACGTCAACGTCATGGAGTCTACCAATTTCTTGCCTATTTTGACGTAATCGTAAGCGCTTTCCAAATTCAACGACTGCATGTAGCTTACGTCTCCGCCTGCACAAAATGCTTTGCCGGCTCCCGTAAGTACAATCACTTTGACACCTGGATCCTCGTCTGCCTCATGCATTGCGCCGATCAGATCATTGATCAGTGTGACCTCGAATGCGTTCATCTTCGCCGGGCTGTTCAGTGTGATTTTCGCAACTGAATCCTCAACATGGTATTTTACTAGTTTGTAAGCAGGTCTCATGCACATATCTTTTGCGTCTCCTTTCATGATACTGTAACAACAATGCTGTGTTTCTGTCGGATAATTTGTCAGTCGTCAGTACGGCTGTGCTGCTTCTTTTTCAGAAAATCCGCTGCGATTAGCGCTGCGCCCAACGCGCCTGCAATCTGCGTATCAAAGCTTGGTTCCAGAGCCTTTATGCCTGTTAGACGTTCCACTCTCCGCACAACGCCGATGTTTTTGGCAATCCCTCCGGTAACGGCAAAATCCCGTGTCATTTTTATCCGTTCCAATAATTTCGTTATCCTGATGGCCATGGCCAGACAGTACGCGGCGATGACCTTTTCTTTCGTCCAGCCTGACCGCATAAGCCGCATTGCCTCCGATTTGGCAAAAATCACACAGGTACTGCAGACCGGCTGCGGTTCTTCATCCACACAGAAAGACAACTCGCCGATTTCTTCGATATGCACGGACAGCAGATTGGCGATGACCTCCATACCGCGTCCCGTGCCGGCTGCACATTTGTCATTCATGAGGAAATCCTCTACGATTCCTTTTTCATTGCAGCGGATCACCTTACAGTCTTGTCCGCCCATGTCCAGGATGGTCCGCACGGTTGGACCATAAATGTAATTGGCCCCTCTGGCATGGCAGGTTATCTCCGTGACGGTCCGATCAGCGAATGGTACATTGACACGACCATATCCGGTTCCAATGGTGTACTTGATATCTTCCTGACGCATATCCGTGTCCTTCAGCGCCCATTCCATGGCCTGCCTCGCGGAGTCCGGACTGCTTGAGCCGGTACGGATACTGGAGTAAGCATACAGCGCCCCATCCGCCAGGAGGACTGCCTGCGTACTTGTGGAACCAATGTCCACACCGGCTGTGATCATGCAGCCATGCCAGTCCGGGATTTCAGGATTTACCCAGTTCGATTCCGTCCATCGCCAGAAATCTGCGTTTTTCATAACTTGATCCATCACTCATGCCTCCCCACGTGTACTTTGTGAGGTTTGTGAGCCAGCCCAGCATGCCGCACCCACGGCGCTTATATAATCTGTATTCTCAGGCACTATGACCTTGCAATTGAGTTCCTGTTCAACACATGAGACGAAACCAGCATTATGCCCGGGACCGCCGATCAAGACCGCCGCTCCTTCGCTTTTTCCCAGTCGGCGTATCATGGAACAGATACGGCCACAAACTCCCGCATTCACGGCGTGCGCAATATTCTCCACGGATTCATTTTTATGGACCAGGGAGATTACCTCAGATTCTGCAAACACAACGCATTGTGCATTCATAGGAATGACCTTCGTATATTTTAGCGATCGGAGCCCCATCTCTTCCATACTGATTTGAAGCACACGAGCCATGGTTTCAAGAAACGTTCCTCCGCCGGCGGCGCATTTATCATTCAGTTCATAATCGCGTACAGCACCGTTTGAATGCAGCCGAATTGCCCGACTGGCTTCCGCCCCCATACCAATAATCAACCCTACGCCAGACTGTATATGCGAAGCGCCCATTGCAGCGGAAATCACCTCATTTACCAGCCCATCCGCAAACGGGATCATATTTCGCCCCACTCCGGTCACTGCAATAAATTGCACCTCCTCTCTCTGTATGTGCGCCGCTTCCAACGCTGTTTCCAAGGAAGCAACCGCAGCTTGATGCGCATCAAAGCTGCTTGGGACCCGTGCGCTTCCCAATATGGTTTTTCCCTGCAATACAACGGCTTCCGTATTTTGACTCCCACTATCAATTCCTACTGTAATCATTATCGATGCCTCCAAATGACAGTTTCTTGCTCGAATATAGCAGAAAGGGAGTCAATAGACAAGCGCTTGAGGCCCGTAGCTAGAGGTTAGCGCCTGCTATGCAGTGCGCTCCTCTCCCACACAAAATTTTGACGAATTGTCCCTTTGCTGTGATTCGGAATTGTTTTTTATCAGCTGGAAAATTTGCTTTTTGCCAAGTTCCTGTTTTCAAGCATCTTTTCAGGCTGTTGCCGTTATTTGGGAAGGATTGCTTTTGGGAGCCAGCAGCGGCTTCCCAAGAGGCATAACTACTCGTCCAAAAGAAGTGTTGAGCAGGATTGCCGAAGAAAGATAGATGGTCACGCCTGCCGCAATCAACAGGAGATTTGAGGTGATGGGCTTAAATGTCGCAGGCGCCAGCCAGCCAAGATCCATAGTCGCAATGAAGAAGACCGCAACATCAAGCAACAGGACAAGGATATTCATGACAAGCGGTGACTCTCTCAGATATGCGATGGTATAAAATGCGAGGGTCAGGAAAAGAACGGCCCAAGCATAACCATCAACATGCGCTTCCATCGGCCAGCGGTTAATGAACGCAAAATATTTAAAGAACATTTCGAGGGCGCCGGTCAGCATAAAGAAAGCGGAAAAAAACAAAAATACGTTGCCGCCTGTGGTCTTGCCTTCCTTAATTTCAATGATCGCAACGACAATCTGAACAACGAAGCCGCCAAATAACCAGCAGCCCATTAGCCCCAGTCCGGCGGGTGAAATCTTTCCTCCCAACAGCGCGGAAAAGGTAATGCACGCAATTGCCAAAGCAACTAGCCCTGCGGGAGTTGGGTTTGCCCATCCGTGATTTTCATTCATACTCAATCATCTCCTTTAAATTTTTTTGCACATTTGAACCGTAACCCTATGTCCAATGGGGTTATACTGCTTCGAAAATAGCTGCAGCACCCATTCCACCACCGATACACATGCTGACCATGCCGTATTTTACATCGCGAAGCTTCATTTCGCTTAGGAGTTTTGCGGTCAGGAATGCACCGGTACAACCCAGGGGATGACCGAGAGCAATGGCGCCCCCATTTACGTTTACGATATCCTTGTTCAGCCCTAATTCCTTGATACAGGCAATGGCTTGAGAGGCAAACGCTTCATTGAGTTCGATCAGTCCAATATCCGCGAGGTTCAGCCCGGTGATCTTGAGAACCTTGGGAATGGCCTTGATGGGGCCAATCCCCATGTATTCAGGTGCAACACCGGCAACGGCAAACCCTTTGAATTTGGCTAACGGCTTTACCCCCAGCGATTTTACTTTTTCACCGGACATGAGTAGCGCCATCGCGGCTCCGTCGCTCATCTGCGAAGAATTTCCAGGGGTCACGCTGCCTCCGGCTTTAAAAACCGGTTTTAATTTGCTGAGACTTTCGACAGTGATATCGCTCCGGATCCCCTCATCTTTACAATAAAATACTGTTTCTTTGGCGGGATATCCGTTAATTTTTTTGGTAGCCTTTACCGCCTCAATGGGAACAATCTGGGAATCAAACCTGCCTGCCGCCTGCGCCCGGGCGGCTTTTTGATGGCTTTCACAGGCAAACTCATCCTGTTCCTGCCGGGTTACTCCATATTTTTCCGCGACATTTTCTGCCGTAATTCCCATTGTCGCCTGAAAGCGTGGGAAGTGCTCCATCAGGTACGGGTTTGCAACCAGGATGTTTCCCAACATGGGCACCATGCTCATGGACTCCACACCGCCTGCAAGGACAACATCTGCCTGCCCTGCCATGATGCTGTTGGCACTCATTGCGATGGTCTGCAGGCCGGACGAACAGAAGCGGTTGATGGTCGCGGCCGGTACGGACTCGGGAATACCGGCGCGAAGCGACACGGTGCGCGCCATATTCATGCCCTGTTCCGCCTCTGGAAACGCGCAGCCAAGCAGAAAATCATCAATTTCAGCAGCATCCAACTGGGGCACCTTGGTCAGCGTACCCTTGATAACCTGTGCGGCGTATTCATCCGACCAGATGTCCTTGAGTATTCCTTTGTTCGCTTTGCCGATGGGTGATCTACCATATGCCACAATAAAAGCATCATTTATGTTCATAAGTCTCATACTCCTTTAATTTTGAAGACGTTGGCCGGTCTGCAGCATATGCGCCATCCGTGCGCGCGTTTTCTCCTCGCCGCAGAGGCTCAGGAAAGCTTCCCGCTCCAGATCCAGGATGTACTGCTCGCTCACCAGCGTACCCGCAACCGCATTTCCGCCGCTCAGAACATACGCCAGCTTTTTGCCGATATAGGCATCGTATTCCGTAATAAATCTTCCATCGAGCATGGCCTGCAACTCGTAAAGGATCGCGGTTCTTCCGTAATCTCCCAGCAGGGGGACGATGGGTGGCATAAGCCGTTGATAGCCGTTGGCAAAGATCTGAAGTACCATCTTTTTGCCCTCGTCGATCATTGCGTCCGGATTCATGATCACACGGGTAGTACTCTTCTTAAGATATCCCTTGGCGATGGCATCATGTGCATTGGCGGAAACTCCCCCTGTCATAATGGCTCTCCATGCCCGTTTTAATGCCGGCAGCAGACTCATCTTCGAAGTGTCGGAGCAGCTTTCCACCGCTCGCACCATCAGCTCTTTGCATCCACCGGAAGCGGGTACTACGCCCACGCCCGCCTCCACCAATCCCATATGGAGTTCGGACTGCGCCGCTACTTGATAGGAATGCATCACCATTTCTGCGCCGCCGCCCAGTGCCATGCCGAAGGGGGTCGCCACTACAGGCTTGGCGGCATACTTGAGCCTCATCATCGAATCCTGCAGCCCTTTGGAGAAGTTTTCGATCTCACCCCATGCTTTTTTGTCGATGAATGCCGCGATATCACCCAAGTTGGCGCCCACACAGAAGTTCTTCTTCTGGTTTCCGATCACCAGACCATACCAGTCGTTTTCCAGTTCTTCCGCTGCCTGGGCAAGCACTTCCATCGATTTAGGTGACAAGGTATTGCCTTGCGAATGGAATTCCAGGCATAATACGCCGTCTCCAATATCCAACAGTGATGCGTCTTCGTTGCCCCTGACAACGCGCGACTTCGCGTGATTCAGGCTGATGTAAGGCGCACTGCTCTCTTCTCCGCTGTAAAAGCCCGCATCCCTTGCGGCAAGCTTTTTTTCTACCCAAGCTGGTATGGTTTCGCCTTCTGCCTTCATCTTCTCAACGGATTTTTCCAGCCCGATGGCGTCCCAGATCTGGAAGGGTCCCTTCTCCCAGTTGTAGCCCCATACCATCGCCTTATCTATCATGGTATAGTCGTCTGTTATTTCAGGCACCTTGCCCGCACTGTAAAGCAGGATGTTTTTCATGTGTTCCCAGGCAACCTTGTTTTCCAACGCCTCTCCATAAACCATTTCTGCATATTTGTTTTTGCTCCGAAGCGCTTTCTGGATGCCCTCCAGCTCTACATTTTTGAGTTCCTCGTAGCTCCCGGTCTTCTCATTCCAGAAAAAGTTCGTCTTCCGGCCGTTCACATTGTCTTTTCGGAAGAAGCCCTTCCTGCTCTTGTCGCCGAGCGAACCCATTGCAATCAGCTCATTGACAAATTCGGGCACCGTGTACTCTATTTGCTCTGCCGCGTCATCAATGTTGGTAATGACATTTTTCGCCACATTGGCGAATACATCTATGCCAACCATATCCAGCGTGCGAAAGGTCGCGCTTTTAGGTCTTCCCAACACTACTCCGGTGATTTGATCCATGGTCGGAATATCGAGATTGTATTTCAGCATTTTCTGGATGGAATTCACAAGGGCATACACGCCGATTCGATTTCCGATAAAATTCGGGGTGTCTTTTGCCAAAACGATACCCTTACCAAGCACATTCTGCCCATACTGCTTCATAAATTCCAGGAGTTCAGGCGATGTATCCGGCGTCGGGATCAACTCGAACAACCGCATCATGCGGGGAGGGTTGAAAAAGTGTGTCCCAAGAAAATGTTCCTTGAAATTCTGCGGCAGATCTTCCGCAATTGCGGCGATAGACACACCGGAGGTGTTTGTCGATACAATGCATCCAGGCTTCCTGTATTTGGCGACATTCGCCATGAGCCGCTTCTTGACGGAGAGATTTTCAACCACTACCTCGAGGATCCAATCACAATCCGCAAGCATATCCATGTTGTCACTCATGTTACCAATGCTGATTAATCTGGCCTGATCCTTGTGAAACAGAATGCCTGCTTTGGGATTTGAGATGCGGTCAAGGCCCGCCTGGGCAATTCGATTGCGAAATTCTGCACTTTCCGTTGTCAGGCCTTTTTTCTTTTCGTTTTCGTCAAGCTCTTTTGGAATAACGTCAAGCAGTTTGACCTCTACTCCAACTCCGGCCAATAGGGCAGCGATTCCGCTACCCATTACGCCTGCTCCAAGCACCGCGGCCTTGTTGATAGCTCTTACCATTGTTTGTTGCTCCTCTTTTCTTTTGTTCTTAAATCCCCGATGATCAGCTTCTTTTTATGTCCTTTGCAATGGTTGCCCATAACATCCATCGAGGCCGACCCTTTTCTCCCATAAAATTACTTTTATCTGTTTGGTCATTGTACGTAGGCAATCATTCCCCCCCTGCAATCTTTGCTCCAAAACATTACATTAACTCCATAATGCAAGAAATGTGCCAACACGGGCACATTTTTTGCATTGGGTCATATTATGCTTTTAAGCCGCTTAATTCCTGTGCTCCATTATACACATTGATCAATTTCCGGAAATGTCCGTGTAGAATCAACTGAATTTTTGCTCCAGTTGTGCCAAATTTGTTCCGCGCAAACGGAATATTCCCAAAATTGTGTCAAAGTGTTCCAGATCTTTTCCCTTTATCTAAGCCACCCTCTCTTAATCAGTGATAAAAAAAGCGAGAAATCTGCCAAAATGGGCACATTTCTCGCTTTATCTCATATCATTCCATTAAGCCGCTTAATTCCTGTTCCATTATACACATTCGCCAATTCCAGAGATATCCGTGCAGAAATCAACTGAACCTTTGCTCCAGTTGTGCCAAATTCGTTCCGCGCAAACGGATATCCCAAAATTGTGTCAAAGTGTTCCAGATCTTTTCCTTTTTTCTAGGCCATACCATACTCTCTTAATCGGCGATAAAAGGTGCTGCGTGACATTCCAATGGACTCCGCTGCCTTACAACGATTTCCCCGGTTCTCCCGCAGAGCCCGTTTCATTTGTTCCAGCTCCGAGGGATCAGTCGCCAAGGCCTGAATGGAAGACATTGGTTTCGTTTCCTCATATCCTAGGTATTTTATGATGATATTCGCGGAAATCAAGTCACTGCTGCTTATGCTTAAGATTCCTTCCAGAAGGTTACTTAATTCTCGCACGTTTCCGGGCCATTGGTAATTAAGTAAAAACTCTTTTGCATCCTCTGTCAGGCTGATCTCCTTTTTGTGCTGCCGCTCACAAACGTTTTTTAAAAATATATTGGCGAGAAGCAGAATATCATTTCCCCGCAGACGCAAAGGCGGAATGGTGATACGGACAACACTCAGCCGGTAATAAAGATCCTCGCGAAACAGTCCATTCTTCATTTTTTCCGAGAGGTTCCTATTGGTAGCGGCAACAATACGGGTGTTGATTTGTTTGATTTCATTTCCACCCACCTTCATAAAACATCTTTCCTCTATCGTACGCAGAAGAACGGCCTGAAGGTCTAGCGGCATGTCTCCGATTTCATCCAGGAACAGCGTTCCGTTATTTGCCATCTCAAGCTTTCCGATACTGCCTCCCCTACGGGCGCCGGTAAATGCACCTTCCACATACCCAAACAATTCGCTGGCAATCAGATCCTTGGAAAAGGATGCACAGTTGATTGCCACAAAGGGACCTTTGTGGCAATAGCTGGCGTTGTGTATCGCCTGCGCAATCACATCCTTGCCGGTTCCGCTTTCGCCCAGAAGCAAAATATTGCTCTCGGAGTATGCTGCGTTCTTCGCATGGTTGACCGCATCCAAAAAGGACTTACTTTTTCCAATGATAGAATCGAAAGAAAAATGTGCCACACTGCCGTTATATTTGACTACCAAGCGCTGAATTCTGCTGTATGAATTAAAAACAACAACCAGGCCGTCAATATGGAAGGTTGGTTCCTTGAAGATGGAGGTGCTGATACACACCTCGGAAGCCCTTCCTCGACAGATCAGGTGAATGGTTTTATCGCTTACGCAATCCTTTCGATTCACCATATTCCAAAATTCTGCGTTGGCCGGAAGCGGGTCAATATACTGTTCCAACCTTTTATAGACGCAATTATCTTCCTTGATTCCAAGCATTTTGAATATTTCTTCGCCCATGGTCAGAATGCGGTTTTCGCCAGTTGATTGGTCAATGGACAGAAAACCCATACCTTCTGTTACACTGGAAGCATTATGAAAAAATCCAAACCACGCAAAGTGAAGCTCGATATTTTTGCTGAGCGTATATACCAGATATTCCAGATAATCAGAAGCGTAATCAGCTGTTGTTACGAGGGCAAGTCCACCTAGCAAATCGTTGTTTCCGTCAAAGATAGAAGAAAAATACCATGCGCCGTTCGTAAAAATATGAGCATAATTCTCTGCGCCGATCATGGTAGTTCCCGTTTTTTCCTTAATCCCGATGGAAAATATGTTGGGACCGATATAGTCCTCCGACCAATTTGTCCATACTTTGATCTTATGATTGCTCAGCCATTCGTTCATTTGATCATAGTGGTAAATTGCAAGCAGAACACCTTCTTTACCAAAGAGCAAAAGGCAGAACTTTCCATTCTCTTTGACCATATATTTTGCTGCATGGAATAGGCTCTGGGCACACACGAAAATCCGTTTATTATCGGCTTTGATTTTAGCCCTTGCTTCTACTGGGACTTCCATCGGGCATGCCGTATAAGGATCTATTTTTCGCTGCAACGCCCGCTCCCAAGCAATTCGGATGTTTAGCGGAAGCTCTTGTATAGCAGAACTTGTGTTATGATAACCAGTCCACTTTTTTGTTTGCTCAGTGTCCACGTACATTTACCTCCGAGGTGTTTAAGTTCTGTTGAGTTATTTTAAGTTACTGACAACCTCTACCCACTTACTGCACCTTATTGCAGCGTACAACCCGGATGACCTTGCCCCAGGAAGCTGATATAGAGCGAATGCAACCGAATGGCGTTTGATAAATCAATAATATTTACTTCTTAACGATATTGTATAGAGAACTTTATGCACCGTCAACGTATTGCTCTAGATACTTTAACGGCTACCCAGGAGGTAGTGTCAATAGTTTTGCGTGTGCGCCACGCAAGGATGCCTTATATAGCTAGTCTTTTGTGCGGGGAACTGACAGGACTAAGCGTAGGCAGCAAATCAGTAAGCCAAAAGCCAAAGGTTGAAGGGAATGAGCCTCAGAAGTATTGAAGAACGAGAAGGCCGACGTTTCACGCAAAAAAAACCCGGGCGGAATCATCCGCCCGGGGTTCGTCCGGTTGCCCGAACTTACATATCCATTCCGCCCATGCCACCCATGCCACCCATGCCGCCGTGAGGCATTCCGCCTGCAGCAGCCTTTTCAGGCTTGTCGCAAATGAGGGTCTCTGTAGTCAGAACCATCGCCGCGATGCTGGACGCATTCTGCAGAGCAGAACGAGTAACCTTCGCAGGATCGACGATACCGGCTTTAATCATGTCGACATATTCGCCGGTCATGACATTGTAGCCCATACCTTTGCCGGCTTTACGCACATTCTCGACGATGACGGAACCTTCTTCGCCAGCGTTGAATGCAAGTTGACGCAGAGGCTCTTCGATAGCCCGGCGAACGATCGCCACACCGGTCTTTTCGTCACCCTCAAGTTTCAGGCTGTCCAAGACATACTGAATGTGAAGCAGAGCCGAGCCGCCGCCGACGACGATTCCTTCTTCCACAGCCGCGCGGGTTGCGTTCAGGGCGTCTTCGATGCGGGCTTTCTTTTCTTTCATTTCAACTTCAGTTGCAGCACCGACGTTGATGACGGCTACGCCGCCAGCCAATTTCGCCAGACGCTCCTGCAGTTTTTCCTTGTCGAAATCGGAAGTGGTTTCTTCCACCTGGGCGCGGATTTCTTTGATCCGGGCTGCGATGGCCTTGGGGTCGCCAGCGCCATTCACAAGAGTAGTTTCTTCTTTAGAGATGCGGATTTTCTCAGCTTTGCCGAGATCTTCCAGCGTTACTCCATCGAGTTTGCGTCCGACTTCTTCTGAAATCACGGTGCCGCCGGTCAGGATGGCAATATCCTGCAGCATCGCCTTGCGACGATCGCCAAAGCCAGGAGCCTTAACGGCAACAGCTTTGAAAGTTCCGCGCAGTTTGTTGACCACGAGGGTCGCCAGCGCTTCGCCTTCGATGTCTTCAGCAATGATCAGGAGCTCTTTGCCCTGCTGGACGACTTTCTCAAGTACCGGAAGCAGGTCGGCGATTGCGCCGATCTTGCGGTCGGTGATGAGGATGTAAGGGTTGGTCAGAACCGCTTCCATCTTGTCCGCATCGGTAATCATATAAGGAGAGATGTAGCCACGGTCAAACTGCATACCTTCCGTGAACTCCAGCTCGGTGAGCATTGTTTTGGATTCTTCAACAGTCACGACTCCGTCTTTGCCGACTTTGTCGATAGCTTCCGCGATCAGGTTGCCGATGATGTCATCGCCGGCAGAGATCGTGGCAACTTGGGCAATGGAAGCTTTGTTGCTGACTTTTTTGGCATCTTTTTTAATTTGCTCAACCAAAGCAGTCACTGATTTTTCAATACCTTTTTTCAGAACCATCGGATTGGCTCCGGCGGCTACGTTGCGCAGGCCTTCCTTCACCATCGCCTGGGCCAGAACGGTAGCGGTGGTGGTACCATCGCCAGCTACATCGTTGGTCTTAGTGGCAACTTCTTTTACCAATTGAGCGCCCATGTTTTCAAACGGGTCTTCCAGCTCGACATCACGGGCAACCGTCACACCATCATGGGTGATCAGAGGAGCACCATATTTTTTGTCGAGAACAACATTGCGTCCCTTAGGTCCGAGAGTAACTTTAACGGCATTCGCCAACGCATTTACGCCTCTTTCGAGAGAGCGGCGTGCTTCTTCATCAAATAAAATCTGTTTAGCCATTATGCTTTACCTCCTATAATCAATTGGGTAGTTTTTTTATTCAACGATGGCGAGAACGTCGCGTTCGTTGAGGATCATCAGTTCTTCGCCGTCAAGTTTGACTTCGGTGCCGGCGTACTTCGAGAAAATGACCTTTTGACCGACTTTGACTTCCAGCGCCACTTTGGTTCCATTGTCCAGTGTTTTCCCCGAACCTACGGCGATAACTTTACCTTCTTGAGGCTTCTCTTTGGCGGTATCCGGCAATACGATGCCGCTTTTTGTTTTTTCTTCCCGCTCGAGAGCTTTGATTAGGACGCGATCTCCCAACGGTTTGATTTTGTCAGACATTGCGTTTTCCTCCCTTAGTGTTGATGTATTTTTGATTTGTTAGCACTCACATCAATCGAGTGCTAATCTCTATACCATAGTAACCAATTTGCCGTAAAAAATCAAGGGCCTCTGAACAAAAAAATTCAGAAGCCCTTGATTAGCACCTTCTCACTTCATGCGAACCGGATAAATGTATCCCGCAAAATTTAACTTGGGTAAGTCAGATAGTTTAAATTTATCCAGACGATGTTTCCCTGTCGAAGACATTCCCTCCGCTACCAGCGAGTCAGCATTTACTTCACGTACGATGTCCACCCATACGCTTCCACCGGAACGATTAGAGCGAATCAAGATCGCTCCAACTTGCGGCCGCAAGGGATCAGTGCTCGTCTGCCAAAAATACGCGGAAGCTTGTTCCATCCAGTCATTCACATTTCCCGCCCAATTCATACCGGGCGGCGGTGCAATCTTATCAAATTCCTTGACTGCAAACGTCGGCCCCCATGAAGAAGTCAGTCCCTTATAATTGAAATTCAGGGCGGCATGCGACTCGAACGTTTCTTTTCCCGGATAGTTTTCTGATGCCGTTGGTTGCTCCGCTTTGAAGCCTCGCTGCTTTAATTTATCACTGAGTTTTTTTGCAAACTCATCCAGAGAGTAGCCATAAGTTGTTTGGAATGCATCTTTAAAAATCGGAGATGGATTGCAACTAAGCGCTTGGCATCCTGCTTCCATGTTTTTGTACAAGTTAACCAATGATTTTTCTTCGGCCTGCGCTACAAGTTCCTCAACCGCCATAAATGATAGCGCGTATGTCGAATCGCTGCTATTCATTTGTAGGCGGGCTGACTGAAAATCGGTGTTAGTGCTCAACACCGCCAGGCTCGGAACTGTCTTTTCGTTGCGCAAACTGGCGTCATACCGTTCACGCAGTTTCATCAATCCACCAGGCGCGATTAAACTAACCGCTTGAACACCCCAGTAATTTGCAGTCCCTTCCCGAAACCACTGCGGGATTTTTCCTGACGTTCTTGGTCCCAAATAGTGTTGATACCAGTGCGAGAGTTCATGTGCAGTAACACGGAAAAGATCTGTATCCGTTCGATTCGAATCCGCCAAAATGACAATGCTGGAAGAAGAAGCTACGCCAGCTGAATTTGAAGCAATTTGCGTTGCATAGGCCATATTACGTTTCAAGCCGGAATGGTGATTAAATATCTCAAAGGCCATTTCATCCCGGGTCCCAACAAGAATCAGTTTGCGTGCCTGATCTGGCAACCCCGCCCCCTGCGCTTCAAAATATTTTACGGTTTCCTGAATCGCTCGGACAGTCATATTTACTTTCGGTCCGGCAACACTTGGATAGGTCCAAACTTCGAATCCATTAATTTCCTGGACTTTACCCGCTGAAAATTCCGCATAAGCGACGGCAACAGGAGTTAGCATGGTTAGCAATGTAAAACAAAGCGACAGGCAACTCAGCCAAACCAGTTTACGCAAAATCAACCCTCCCGCAAAATCAGCAACTTATCAAAACTTGTGCTGCCCAAGGGGTTATGGATAGACCTATTTCCCAGTCATTACACAGTGTATCAGAACCGCTTCACCTTCTGCGTGGATCGTCCTTCGCTCAATATCCGTTTTCCCCAGAAATAAACAACTACCGTCAGCCCTATGCTCGTCCACATCGCAAACGCAAATTCCTTTGGCAACGGAAGCCGTGGATGAATCATCAAAAACCAGTCGGCGTAATCATTCGCCAAGAACCAGACCATGGCCACGCCATACATCGACGGCATCATCGGCAACTGCCTACGAAACAGCAGCCCTTCCGCCAACAGTCCCGCATGACTTGCCACCAGCATCCAGTCCTGTCCGTCCGGCTGACTGCCCGGATACAAAATATATTGTCCGAGAACCACCACCGTCCACACGCCATACTTCATCGAGCCCAGCACCGCGATCCAAGACACGGCCGCCTTCCAGCCCGGTCGCCACGGCTTTCCCTCGCGAACCCACCATAAAAACAGCAGGAAACACAAGGACGTCAAAGGACAATCCGGTGTTAGCGGCCAGAAGTACCATGGGGTCTGACTTAGTTGATCCTGATACCAGATAAATCCCCATATTGTACCCACGGCGTTGAAACCGACCAACAGCGCCAGCACATCACGCCGGAGCAAAAATTTCATCATACCGCCTCAGCCGCCGGACGCAGCTCGCGCACCGGCACTCCCCCCCATAACGAGTAGGGTGGAATGTCGCAGTTGACCAGACTCATCGCCGACACCGTAGCACCTTCACCGATGATAATACCCGGTAGAATGGTACAGTTCGCGCCGATTGTGACATCCTTTTCGATGACTACCCGACCGATGCGCCACTCCCGCACCAAAAATTCATGTCCAAGAATCGTGGTGTTATAGCCGATTACTACATTATCGCCAATCTCGATCTGTTCCGGGAAAAATATATCCAGCATGACGCCCAAGCCGACAGAGGCATTCTGTCCCACTTTGACTCCGATCATGCGGTACAACATGTTTTTAAACTGAAATGACGGTGAAAACCGCGCGGTATAAAGAACGCAAAAATAAAAAATCGCTTTGATCGGATGAACAATGTCAGGCCAAAATCTGAGTGAATTCTTGCCTGTCACAAAATTCCTTTGTGTCCGGCGAACTGCCATGGTATCTCTCCTTGCCCACTTACCGTGTCTTTTTTTTGGCGGCCTCGATGATCGATTCCGCCACTTCGCGGATAGACTTGCGTTTGGCCATACTATATTGCTGAATCCGGCGGAAAGCCTCTTGCTCGTTGAGACTGTAGGCGTCCATCAAAATTCCCTTGGCACGGTCCAGAATCTTGCGAGTCTCCAATGAGTTACGAAGATCGTGCAGTTCCTGCTCGATTTCCAAGAACTCACGAAAACGGGACAACGCAATTTCCATCGCAGGAAAAAGGTTGCTCTCCTTCACCGGCTTGACCAGATACGCCAAAACGCCAGAGTCTTTGGCTTTTTCGACAATCTCTTTCTGGCTGTAAGCCGTGAGCAGAAGAACCGGCGCCAACTTCTCATTGGAAATGATTTTTGCGGCAGCGATTCCATCCATTTCCGGCATCTTGATATCCATGATCACCAGATCGGGCTTGAGTTTTCGAGTCAATTCGACTGCCTTGAGGCCGTCCACCGCCTCGCCGACGACTTCATGCCCCGCTTCTTCCAGCAATTCTTTCAGATCCATCCGGATAATCGACTCGTTATCCGCTATGAGAATACGCAAGTTTTCCATCATCGTTCTCCCTTCTATGTGCGGGGTATCGTGATCACCGCATGGGTTCCGCCTTTATTGAACAATTCAAAGGCGCCTCCCAGGTCGGTTTCCACCAGCGTTCGTACGATCTGAATGCCGAGACTTTTTGTTTTGGTCCGGTCAAAGTCCGGCGGCAAGCCGATTCCATTATCATAGATTTCCAACCGGTAGGATGTTTCCGATGCAGCCGTTAATTTTAATCCTATCATACCACTGCGTCGCCCTACAAATCCATGTTCAATCGCATTTTGTACCAGTTCATTCACCATCAGCGCCAAGCTGCTCGCCTTTTCCGATGGCAGCACAACCGGCTCCGCTTCGAACACTTTTTGGATTTCAAAACCCGGCTCCACCATACTCTCGATGACAAGATTGAAAATATTGCGCGCCACTTCCGCCACATTGATCACTTCTTCGTCTTGTTGCGAGAGAAACTCATGCACCAGCGATATGCTAAGAATCCGGTTGACGCTCTCCCTCAAGGCAGCCCGTACTTCCTGCGACTCGCTGCGCCTGGCCTGCAATCGAAGCAAACTGGCGATCGTCTGTAAATTATTCTTTACCCGATGATGGATTTCCTGGATAACGGCTGACTTGACCAGCAATTCTTTTTCTTTTTTTCGCAGTTGGGTAACATCGGCAACAAATAACAGCATCCGAACTGTTTTGCCATTTTGCACCACGGGAATTGCTTTTTCAGACAGGACCAGTCCGCCGACTTCCAGTTCCATTTCCTGCGGTTGACCGGTAATATTGGCTTTGCCCGCCAAGCGCAAATGAAGCGCCCGTTCATGAATCCGCCGTCCCAGCAATCTGCCTACGTCCAACAACCGATAAATCCCAGCTGCAGCGGCATTGGCATAGATGATCTGACCGCGCTCATTGACGGCCAGAATCCCGTCCTGAGAAAATACTGGACGATACACCAAGGTATTTTGCGGCTCATAATCCGACACCAACAACATATACACCGTTTCTAGCAGAATTTGGTGATCGGCGCCAGTATCTTCCCCGCTCAGTTCGAAGCTAAGCGCAGCAATAATCTTACCTCTTGGGGTACGCACCGGAAACGTCTCCATGAACAGCGGATCCATGCCCAATGCCCACTCCCGCTGACCGGTGATTCGCTCCCCTGTTTCAAGAGTACGCCAGATAAGCGGTTCTTCAGTTGACGCAACTGTAGCGCCAAGCTGTCCGGAACGTTGAGGCGATGAAACCGAACGTGAGCGAACCTGAGCGACGAGGGCCAATTTTTGCTCCTGCCCCACCCGCACATACAAACTGACCTGTGCATGCGAAATATCACCAGCCAATTCAAGACGATCACGAATTTGCTCCAGCAATTCCATTTCAATTTTCGTCAATTTTCCCGCTTTACGCAAATGTACATCCAGCACGGCCACAATCTTCTCTCCCTGCGCTATTATCCTGGGACTTCGAAATTAATTGTCCACGAGTTATCCCCGACTTATCCACATTATCAACAAGTTTATCCACAGGCTTTACCTGCAATAAACCAGGGATTTTTACTTCAATTCATCAACTGTCCACATTCCATTATTTTAGTTTTCCACCGAGCGGCAAACTGGGAATCGCATTTAAAGAGAGGTCGGCAATGTCTCCGGCTTGCATCTGGTAATACGCCCTACATCCTATCATGGCCGCATTATCGGTACACAAAATAATGTCGGGATAATAAAGTCGGACATTTTCAGTATCGCAGCGCTGTTGCAGCTCGCGGCGCAAGGCTCCATTTGCAGCTACCCCGCCTGCCAGCACCAATTTTAGGCAACCGCACTGACGAACTGCCCGCAATGCTTTCTGCGCCAGCACATCCACCACTGCAAACTGGAAAGACGCCGCAACATCGGCGGCGTTCACCGCCTCTTTTCGTTGGGAGGCCGTATGCAAATAATTGATGACGGCGGATTTCACGCCACTAAAGCTAAATTCAAAAGAATCTTCACTGGTAAAGGAACGGGGAAAGTGTATCGCTTGAGAATTGCCGGTTGCAGCCAACGCCTCCACATGCGGCCCCCCCGGATAAGGCAGGCCGAGCAAGCGAGCCACCTTGTCAAAGGCTTCACCTGCGGCATCGTCACGGGTCTGCCCCAACAGCTGGAACGACGAATAATCCCGAACATGTACCAGCGATGTATGACCGCCGGACACGACCAGGGAAACAAAAGGAGGTTCCAACTTAGGATGCGTCAATAACGCGGCAAAGATATGTCCTTCCAGATGATGCACGCCTACAAGCGGGATTTTCGCAGCAAAAGCCAACGCTTTGGCCGCCGCCACCCCCACCAGCAAGGCTCCCACCAGCCCTGGTCCATAGGTCACGCCTACGGCGTCAAGCTCTGCAATCGTCACGCCAGCCTCAGCCAGCGCATGGTCGATCACGGGAAGCACATTTTCCACATGCCGCCTGGAAGCCAGTTCCGGCACCACCCCTCCATATTTTTGATGCACCGGGATTTGCGAAGAAATGACATTGGACAAAATTTTGCGTCCATCCACAATGACAGAAGCCGACGTCTCATCACAGCTTGTTTCCAAACCCAATACCAATATGCTCAAAGCTGTTCACGCCACAAAATCAGGGCGTCCTCCTTGGTCTCCGAATAATAATTCTTGCGCAGTCCCGCTTCTACGAAGCCCAACTGCTGATACAAATGTCGGGCCGCTTCATTGGAAACCCGCACCTCTAACGTCATGGAATCCATCCCGCTGTCGCGGGAAAGATCCATCAATTTCTCCATTAGCAGGCGACCAATTCCTTCCCGACGTCGCTGCCCACTCACTGCAACATTCGTCACATGAGCTTCGTTGATCACCAGCCAGGTTCCGGCATAACCGATAACAGCTCCGTTGTCCACCGCTACCAGATAGCGAGCCAGGCGATTTTGCGACAATTCTTCTTCAAAAGCCGACCGCGACCATGGTGTCAGAAACGAATCCACTTCCACCAACATGACTCCGTCCAAATCGTCCATTGTCATGCGCCGTACAACAATGCTCATGGCGTAACCCCGCAGCGGCGTTCCCACAATTCCTCCGCTTCGGGTCGTCGGACATACAGTGGATTTAATTCCACAGAATCCACCGCCAATCCTGCCTGCCATTTTTCATATCCGAGAAATGCAACGGAAGCCGCGCGCGGCATGACGGCATGTTCCGGTGCCAAAATAATCTGCCCACCCGATGACTCGGCCAGCCCAGCATACGCCTGCACCGATTCGCCGACCACCATCACCGGTTCCGCCAGCTTCGCCAGTTCCCCAAAGGCTTGCTCCGCCGATACGATCCGCACCGGCCACGTCTCGACAAGCACGCCGTCACGCCACTGATACAGCGCTTGATAAACCCTGCCTTTTTGGGCATCCAGCATCGCCGACACCCAGCCAGCCCCTGAAGGACATCCGTACGCCAGCGCCTCAAGAGTGGGAACTCCCACAATGGGCTTTTTCCATACGTAAGCCAGCGTTTTGGCAGTAGTCAGCCCAATTCGCAAGCCGGTGAACGACCCTGGTCCAATGCTCGCTGCTACTGCAGTCACATCAGCAGGCGCTGCTCCGCACAGTGCAAATAATTTATCGATCTGCGGCATTAATCGCTCTGAATGGGTATTGCCGGTCTGAATATTTATCTCCGCCAACAAATGGCCAGCCTTCACCAGAGCAACGCCGCATACGGGAGTCGCAGTTTCTATCGCCAGAATCAGGCCAGGTCACTCCCTTCTATTCGGCGCGCATACCGATTGCCTTTAATTTCAATTTGCAAAGAACGCTCCGTCGTTTTTTTCCCCGGCAGCAGTTCTACTTTTACATATTCATCCGGCATCTCTGTTGGAAATAAATCCGGCCATTCAATGACCGCTACACCATCGCCGCCAATAAATTCATCGAAGCCGATGTTGGCCAGGTCTTCCGAGTCATCCAGCCGGTACAGATCAAAATGATAAACCGGCATTGTCCCTTGATAGAGATTCATCAACGTAAAAGTCGGACTTGTTACCCTCTCTTTTACCTTTAATCCGTCCGCCAAACCTTTTACAAACTCGGTTTTTCCGGCGCCCAAATCTCCCTGAAGTAAAACTACATCGCCAACAATCAAAAAACTGGCCAACTTGCGGGCAAACTCCCGCGTAGCCTCGGGCGATGAGCTGGTATACTGTTGCATGACAG
>DATMYT010000043.1:0-5275 GCA_035560855.1 Negativicutes bacterium
CAATTATCCAATGTGTCGATAGTTGATAGCGCCGTTGTTACGCGATTTCTGGTTCAAGATAAAAGGGTCATCGGTGTTGTGTATTTAAATATCAATAACGGTGATGTCCATGTTGTTCAAGCGAAAGCAACTATCTTGGCAACTGGCGGCTATGAGGAACTATGGCCTTTTACGGATACGCCGCCTGATGCTACCGGTGAAACGTTGGCCATGGTTTATCAATTGGGAGCGCAACTGGTTGATCTGGAAATGGTGCTCTATTACCCAGGGGTGGTAGTTTACCCGCCGGCAGCCCGTGGTTGGCTGGTCCAGTATGAATACATTTTGAATCCTGATATCTTGGACGGACGTGTGCTAAATGGGCAAAATGAAGTCTTTGTCAAAGGATTTCCTGCCAGAGACGAATTTATCCAAGCGATACGTGATGAAGTGAAAAAAGGGACAGCCAGTCCGCATGGTGGTTTTTTTGTGGATTTGACCCAATCCCGATATCCAACCCAAATACTTACGGAAAAAATTGCAAGTTGGTTGCACCAATTCGGCAATTTGCGTAATGTCGGCATTGATTTAAGGACCGATAAACTGGAAATGGCGCCGGCAGCCCACTATTGTCTTGGTGGAATAAAAATCGATGAACAGGGCCGGACAAATATCGAAGGGCTGTTCGCAGCAGGGGAAGTTAGCGGCAATGTTCATGGCGCTAACCGTATATCGGGGAATGCATTGTCCGAAACGCAGGTTTTTGGTCGTAGGGCAGCACTTGGTGCTTGTGAATACGCCAGTAATTCTTCTGATTTTGTAAATGCCAGCCTTGTTGATGAGGTGTTTGTGGAGTATTGGCAGATCGCCCAATGGAAACAGGTAAAAGATAATCCGATTCGACCGAGTGCCTTAAAAGCTGAGCTGCAAGAAATCATGGATCAATATGTGGGGCTTGAACGCAATGAAGACCGTCTGAATGTTGGCCTGAACAAAGTGAACACTTTGCAGGAAAAGCTAAAGTCTATCCAGACCGTCCCGAATAAATGCTATTGTTATGAAGTGCAAGAAGCTTTTGAAGTACGCGGCATGCTTGCATTAGCAAAAATCGTCATTTTGTCAGCGTTGGCTCGTAAGGAAACACGGGGTCATCATTACCGCACCGATTATCCTCAAACTGAAGAGGAAGCAAAACATATTTTAATTTCACTTGAGCAGGGAGAGGATCGGCTCGTTTCTATCCCAGTGAGGCGGCTGGAATGGGAAGGTGCGTTATGAAAATTAATTTGAAAGTACTTCGCTTTAACCCGGAAGTAGATTCTTTGCCATATTATCAAACCTATGTGTTGCCTTGGACTGAGGGATTAACGTTGCTTAAGGCGGTTAAAAAAATTTATGAAACAATTGATCCTACATTAGGTTATCGCAATTACTTTTGCGGACGAGGACTGTGCGGCAGTTGCGTGATGACCGTAGACGGTGTTGTAAAAAAATCATGTCATGTTGTGTTGGAACCAGGCAAGGAGTATTTAGTTGAACCGGCCAAGAATTACCCGGTGATCCGGGATTTGGTGGTTGAATTTGGCGCTCAAAAGCACGCTTGCGGGCAAGGTAGCTGATAGCTGATTGGAAAAACCAAAGGCTACATTTCATTAGCATATGAAATGTAGCCTTTGGTTTTTTTGAAGCAAAATAAAAAGGAGGCCGTAGCATGGATAAGATAGAGGAAAAGATTATTGCGCTTATTGATAATAACAGAGAGACTATCATTTCATTTGGTCGCGATATTTATTCCCATGCCGAACTAGGCTATAAGGAATTTCGGACAGCCGCCAAATTTGCCGAAGCACTGCGAAGCTTGAATTTGCGGACCGAAGAAGGCTTGGCAGTGACGGGGGTAAAGGGGTATCTAAAAGGAAACAGGCAAAACACAGTGGTGGCGCTTATCGGAGAACTGGATGCGCTGAAAATACCTTCTCATCCTTTTGCAAATCCTGAAACAGGCGCCGCTCATTGTTGCGGCCATCATGCGCAATTAACGGGGGTCATCGGCGCAGCTTTGGCGTTAAGCGATCCGGAAATATCCGCTGCATTAGGAGGAGAGGTCGTATTCTTTGCGGTACCGGCGGAAGAATACGGCGAAATTGAATTTAAAAATCAACTTACAGCGGAAGGCAAAATCAGATACGGCGGAGGTAAGTGCGAACTAATCAGGATTGGTGCATTTGATGAAGTTGATCTCGCGATTGTCAATCATTCGGACGAAGCCGGTATTTCGATTGGGAATGGTTCGTCCAATGGATTTGTGTCAAAGGTTGTCCGTTATATCGGCAGAGCAGCACATGCCGCCGCTGCACCGGAAAAAGGCGTCAATGCTTTAAACGCCGCCTCGCTTGGGCTAACGGCCTTGGCTTATCAGCGTGAAACTTTTCGCGATCAAGACTCTGTAAGAGTACATCCCATTATCACCAAGGGTGGAAGTTTGGTGAATGTGGTGCCGAATGAGGTAGTCATTGAAACGCTTGTCCGTGCTAGCAATATAGAAGCCATTTTAGATGCCGAAAAAAAGACCGATCGTGCATTCCTCGCGGGCGCTCAAGCAATAGGAGCCGATATTGAAATTGCCACCATGCCCGGATACTTGCCGCGCATACCTCAGATTGCCAATCCTGTCTTGTTTGAAGCCATTAAAGAGGCAGTGCCGGAGGCGAATGTTCAACTGGTTGATCCGACATCCCGCAAAACGGGTTCGACTGATGTGGGCGATTTAGATCATGTATTGCCTGTATTGGGATTTTATACAGGAGGGGTTTCCGGCGGGCTCCATACCGATCAATTTCGAATTACTGATGAAGATGCTGCTTATATCAGTACCGCTAAGATTTTTGCCCTTTCAGCCTATAAGTTGCTTAAAGATAATGCCGTCAAAGCAAGAGAAATCACCAAAGAATTCCAGCCTCGATATACCAAAGAACAATATGTGGAATTTATGGACAGTCTCATGCGTGTTGAAAAGAAAGCCTACAAGGAGGAGTAACAGCTACAACCAGTGCAAAAGAGAAAACAAATAAAATAATTGAGGTGCTTTAATTATGAAAAAAGTGAATGCGACAAAAAAAATAACCCTGTTGATTGGCGCTGTGCTGATGCTGGCGTTTGCTGCCGGATGCGCAGGGACGGACAAGAAAGCTGAGGCCCCCAAACCGGAGGCCGCCAAGATCGTAAAAGTGAGATATTCTTCCTTTGGCGGGCTGAATGGCCTGGTCGCCAAATTTGGCAAAGAAAAAGGCTTTTTTAATGAAGATGGTCTTGATGTTGAATTTGTTGAAATCGACAATCCGATAGCGGGACTAACCAGCGGTGATGTCGACATCGCCGATACGGCAACGACAAATGCGATCATTGGCGCTGGGCGAGGAGCTCCGATAAAGATTGTTGCATCTATGTTTCGCACGAAAGGCCCTTTTTATCTGATTGCGCAACCGGACATAAAGAGTGTAGAAGACCTGAAGGGGAAAAAAATCGGCGTATCAACCTTTGGTAATGGGATGGATGTTTATACGCGGATCATCTTGAAAAAGCATGGTCTTGATCCGAACAAAGACGTTACATTGATTGCCAATGGGTCCTATCAGAAGGCACTGGCCAGTTTGGAAACAAAGCAGGTAGATGCCACAATTATTCATGAGCCCTTTGTATCCTTCGGTGAGGCCAGCGGAAAAGCAAAGCTGCTAGTCCGTGGATGGGATTATTTGCCGAACTTCCATACGGGTGTGCTGACTGCCAGCGACAAAATTATTAAAGAACAACCGGAGGCAGTGGCAAAAGTCTTAAAAGCTTATTTTAAATCGCAGGAATATGCCAAGAGTCATCTGGACGAATATCTGGACTATGCCGCGAAAAAGACCAATCTTGACAAGGAAGTCTTGAAGAAGGCGTTTGCCCGCGAAATTGTACTGTGGGAAAACAATCCGAATGTTGATATTGCGACTTTGAATGACACACAACAAATCCAACTGGAGCTTGGTTTCCAGGATAAAATCTATGATGTCGGCAAAATGGTTGATTTGCGTTTTATCCCGAAAAAATGATTTCGTAGGTTCTAGCTGCCAAATGATTGATAGGAGCGAATATAGCTATGGAAAAAAAGAATGGACAGGGCAAGCGATTCGCTGGACAAGCGTTTTTAATCATAGCGCTGCTAGCAATTATCGAATATGTTGTTCAGGCCGGAATTGTGGGAGAACTTTATTTGGCCGCCCCGACCAGTATGTTTAAGGAATTGATTCAACTCATCAAAAATGATATTTTGTTTGACCATCTTTACGTTACCTTGGCTGAGTTTGTGATGGGCTATTCTTTAGCAATAGTTTTCGGAATCGGGTTGGGACTGTTTTTGGTCTTGACCCCGGGAGCAGAGGATTTCTTTCGTCCTTTCCTGTCAGCCTTGATGGCGATTCCGAAGGTAACCATTATTCCCTTGTTGATTATTTGGCTTGGCATAGGCTATCTGAATAAAGTGGTTGTAATCTTTATATCGTGCGTGTTTCCCATTGTTTTCAATACAATTTCCGGGATCAAACAAACCGCTGATAATAATTTGAAGGTAGCCAAAGTATTTGAGGCAACTCATTGGCAAACGATCAGTAAGGTGATTCTGCCTTCAGCGGCGTCCACAATTTTCGCTGGCTTGAAAATTGCTGCCGCTTCGGGTCTGATTGGCGGTTTGTTTGCAGAAATGCTTGCTTCCAAGGCGGGATTGGGGAATCTTCTCGTTAAGGCTTCTCAACTTTACAATACCGCACAGGTTTTTGCCTTGATTCTGGTCGTTACTTTATTGTCGGTGTTGATTATTAGCTTCGTTGACTTGCTGGAAAGAAAGGTTTTTTTGAAGTGGAAGTCGGCTAGCTAATATCGGGAGGAAGGAAAATGGCTGAATTTATCATAACGGATGTCACAAAAAAATATGAAGGAACAACCCCTACGCTTGCGCTACACAATATCAGTCTGACAATAACTGACGGAGAGTTCGTTTGCTTTCTTGGACCAAGCGGCTGCGGAAAAAGTACTCTTCTGGAGATTTTGGCGGGACTGATCCGGCCCAGCAGTGGCAATGTCTTATTTGATGGCGAATTGTTACAGGGGCCAAGCCGAAAACTGGGATTTGTATTTCAAGATGCATCACTCTATTCATGGAGAAATGTTCATGAAAATATTGAACTTGGTATGGAGATTTGCGGTATTACAAAAGCAGCGCGCAAGCCCGTGGCGGAAAAATATATCAAAATGGTAGGCT
>DATMYT010000044.1:0-3525 GCA_035560855.1 Negativicutes bacterium
CGCAAGCACTGGGAAAATGCCTGCGCGATAAAAAGATGAGTGGAAAGCAAAAGAAAAATATAGGATCTTAATCAATAGGCAGTTATACGACCAACGATTTATCCTACTCTTACACGGCAAATGCCAAAACAATACGTTCCATGTGCGGAGAGTGTGCTATCAAAGTGAAATCCGAAAAATATAATCGGGCTATGGCATAAAATTGCAGGGCAAAGACTGCTATAAGTCGAATACAAGCAGCGATGATATATATAAGGGATTGCTGACTAAACATGACGACATCGGTCGGGAGTGTTCCAATGGCACAGCTAAGTGGGAAAAATGAATAGATCCGATAAAGTGGGAGAAGATTTTTGGGAATGAGGCGGTTTTTGAAGTTGCCGGTTAGAAAAAAACTATTGTGTAGAGTTTGTGTTGCTTTTGCGTGCGTATCGCTATTAGTGGGTTATGGGACTAATATGGTCATAGCCAGAGCTGCTGCGCAACAAAACGCAACCGCGCCTGCGACTGGCCCCAACACCGTTGACGCCGCAAACATCGTTAATACGCCCGCAACTCCTACAGAAGCGGTAGCAGCAGATGTTTCGGGGTATCGCATTGTTAACGGCATTGCGATTTATCCCATTCTGCCCGGTAATGAAACCGTGGTGCAGGGATTGCTGTCATCGCTGGCACAGGATCCAGATTTTCAAGGGATCAGCATGACCTTATATGCACCGATCGGGACTAAGCCTAAAGTATTGTTAAGCAATCAAAGTGAAGAACGCTTGCGTTACGCAGTGCAGAAACTCAAAACCATCATGAGCCGGATGGGGGAGCCGCACCGTTTGGTGGTGGCTGCCTATTTGCGGGAAATATCGATAAGCAATGACGATACAGTGGGGATGTCGTTGTTTTCCAGTGGCATTCAAGGCGGGCTCACATCACCAAATACTACAACGGTAACGAAGACAACGAATCCTGATTCTACAACACGAACTGAATCGGGGTATACGCTGGGATTGATAACTCAGCCGCCAATAAGTGCTTTGGCTGCCAATCTGACAAAATCGATGTCCAAGGGCAAGGTTATTGTGGGAAGCGAGATCACCATTGTCAATGGCGCTACCGCTGAACTGAAAAACGATGATTCCATGCCGGTGCCGCTAAGCGGGGCCAATAAACAGGTAACGTTCAATACCCAGACGATTAGCAGCGATATCAAGATAACGCCGACGATTGTGAAGTTCAATGCGGATAAACCGGAAGACAGCATCATTCGCCTTGATGTGGTTATCCAGCTGAGTGTGCCAACAGATACGGTAGTATTTAGCGGAGGGGGTACCACTTCTTCGGCTTTGGAGTATACAACGCAAACATTGACATCCACTCATTATGTAAAGGCCAATAATGAGAAGATCATTGGCGGGCTTTTTGCGAGTGATACCTGGACAGACGCCAGGAGTGGGATACCAGTATTAATGAATATTCCCGTGCTAAAATACCTGTTTTCGACGAAAACCCGCAGTTTGGAACACATGGCCTCCATTTTGACTATCGCCGTACGGATACTGCCTGTAAATAAGGAAACTGGATATGATTATTGAACGAAGCATAGGCAATTCATTTTATCGAATTATACAATTATGGATAGTCGTCTGGTTGTTATTGGCTGGTTCTACAGCAACAACGCTGGCTCAAGAGAACATTCCGGATATCGTGGTGGAAAATGGCACCGTAATGCTGCCGATCGTTCATGGCAATGAACAGGCAGTGACCGGCCTGTTGCCCTATGTTCAGCAGATGCCGGAGTTTGCCAATATGACAATGACTTTATTGCAGCCCAAAGGCGCTCCTGCGATGGTGCTACTGTCTGGTGCGGACGAGTCGTGGCTGCGGGCTGCGGCTACCAAGTTGCAGGGATTGTTGTCAGATGGAGGCAGGCCTCATCGACTGATCATTTCCGCTTATTTGCGGGAATTGGATATTGAGAATAACCAGACGATCGGAATCGATTGGTCATCATTGACCGGCAATGTTACGTTTGGTGTGAGTGAATTGAGTCGACAAGTGGGGCTTAATCCTGCAACGACGACAGATACAATTGCGTATGGTTTGGTTACCCCAGTAGGGGGCTTTTACGGATTCGATGCGCAGCTAACGCGATCGTTATCCAAAAGTCGGGTCATTATGGGCAGTAACTTATACACGCCCAACGGCATTCAGGGCGAGATATTGAGTCAGACGATCGTGCCGTTGCAAACTACGGACAGCAATGGTAACTCAACCCTGACATCCCAGACGATCAGCAGCGATGTGAAGATTACGCCGACGATTGTGAAATATGATGCGGAGAATCCCTCTCAAAGTGTGATCCGGCTGGATATATATATGCAAATGGCGTTAGTTACCGGAAGTGTTCAGGTTGGAAATTCGTCCGCAAAAGAATTTTCTACCAAGACGCTGACTACCATGGGGTTTGTAAAGCCCAATAGCAGCGTATATGTTGTCGGGGTTTTCGCCGGCGACACTGAAACACATTCCGTAAGCGGAATCCCTATTTTAATGAATATACCCATTCTGAAGTACTTGTTCAGCCAAAAAACCATACAGTTGACCCATAAGGTTGGGGTGCTGACGGTTTCGGTACGCATACTGCCGGAAGGTTATTAAAGTCTGTAAGCGCTTAGGGCGACGGAGGTAAGGATGAGGGTAACAAAAATGAATAGTAATGGAAAATGGTGGCTGAAACTGGCTGTGGTCTGGACCTTTGCCTTTGTTGTTTGCTTGGCGATACCTGCGCCGATTGCTTGTGCAGAAGAACCGGTACCGGATGCGGTGAAGCAGCAGGATAGCACACCAATCAAGGTTGTACCGACGCTGACAATCACGCTGCAGGATGAAGATGGGCTGCCAATCAGCGGCGTTTCACTCTCTGCAGTTGCTGCGGACTTTACGGCAAAGACGAAAGGAAGTGCAACGACTGATCAAAATGGTAAAGCAGTATTTCGGAGTTTAACGAGCGGCACTTATTACTTTTTTGCGAATTTTAACGCGATTCGTAGCCATGCCGGGTACGGGATGCAAGCGATGATCAGGGCGTTCAAATCTTCACGCACTTTCTATTTGTCAGAGAGCCGAAAATTTGATTTAAGTGCAAATGTTGAAAGTACATATACGGTAAGAAGAGGCGAGTATATTTCCTTTGAGACTTATCTACAAACGGTTCGTTCCGGGAAAATCATCGTAATGAATGAGAAGAACGGGATTGAACAAATTCTCCCAGTCGCATCAACTGATTATCTGCAGATTTATCTGCCGATGCGCACCATGTATAAGATCGTAACGATCAAAGATGATGATTTTGATTCCTGGATTATGGAGTTTTATGCGCATGAAAGATTGCGGATAGAGTTGTTGTAAATTTAATACGAAGTATAGGACGAGACAGTGTTCAACCGATAAAAAGGGATGACGCTGTTTTTTTTGCGGATTTTCCTCGAAAGTCTGCTGATTTTCACTGGATAGCTTACAACGAGCTGAGAC
>DATMYT010000045.1:0-3192 GCA_035560855.1 Negativicutes bacterium
GGAGAAATTATGACGCCACAAGAAGTTCAGACAAAACTGCGAGAACTCGGTGTGCAAATCGGGCAGACAACCCTGCAAAATTATCGCACCTGGGAACTGGTGACGCCTCCGGTGACGAAAACGCTGGGGCGCGGCAAGGGACGCCTGAGCGAGTATGACCCGATAGCGCCCGGTGAAATTTACGCGGCGCATCGCATGATGAAAAGTGATCTGGGTTTTTCGACGCTTCAGATCAAACGGTTTCGGGCTTGCTGGTCCGAGCTGCCGAATCCTGACGCACCTTGGCCGCCGGATGTGATCACCCGGGCCGGGGCGTTGCTGTGGGGATTGCTTCGCAGTATCGCCAATCATGAGGTGCCAGCCGCTTCCGAACTCGATTTTCATATTTATTCGCCGGAGCAACTGGAGGAAGTATGGGCGGTTCTGCACCGGGAAGAGCCAAACCTGCCGCTGAACGAAACACCGGACATTCCGCGGGAAAATCTGCTGGGGCTGGTCGTTGTGCGTCGCCGCGACGGCGCGCCGGGGCTGATGGCCGCTATGTATCCGGGCGGTTATGAGGTCGTTGCCGGCGCGAAACAAGCGGAGGCGATGGCCCCGTGAATTCCCGTTCGTTCTTCGAGTCGGTCTGTGGGCCGGTTCGCTGGCGCGGGGAGGAAGGCAGCGCGCATTGCCCGTTGCCGGAGCACGGGAGTCGGGACAAAAATCCTTCGTTTTCAGTGAATGCGGCTCAAGGAACATTTTATTGTCACAAGGAAAAAATCGGCGGCGGGCTGAAACGGCTCGCGGCTCTGACCGGTCGCCCACTGCCTGAAGAGCAGATCAAGGCCGTTCATGACGGCGGCAGTCGTCAGATTGTCGCCACGTATGACTACACGGACGCTTCCGGCGCACTGCTATACCAGACGGTGCGCTTTTCCCCGAAGGGGTTTGCCCAGCGGCGTCCCGATCCCGACCAGCCCGGTGGCTGGCTGTGGAATTTAAATGGCGCGAAGCCGGTTCCTTATTGTCTTCCCGGCCTGTTGGAGGCGTTGGCCGCATCCGAGCAGGTGTTCATAGTGGAAGGCGAGAAAGACGCGAACCGCCTTGCAGCCTGGGGCCTATGCGCCACGACGAACTATGGCGGGGCCGGAAAATGGCAGGCGGCTTATGCCGATTACTTTCCGGCGGGGGCCAAAGTGGTCTTGCTGCCGGATAATGACGGCGTTGGCACGATTCACATGCGCCACGTGAAAAACCTGCTGCGGCAGCGCAAGTGTGACGTGACGCTGCTAAAACTTGATGGAGTGCCGGAGAAGGGCGATGTGTCGGACTGGATCGATGCCGGACATACCAAGGAAGAACTCCTGAAAATGCTGACAGAAGAGGGAACTGGTAAATTTGCGCTGACCGATGTCGGCAACGCCGAACGGCTGGCGGCTCAGCATGCCGACAAGCTGCGCTATTGTGGGGCTTGGGGCAAGTGGAATGTCTGGGACGGCCGCCGATGGGAGGATGATGAAACCGGCGAGGCTTGCCGCAGAGCGGTGGAGACCGTGCGGAGCATCAAGGAAAAAGCCAGTCAAATTCACAGCCTAAAACGCCGCAAGGCTGTGGTGCAATTTGCTGAGCGCAGCGAAGCGGAGTCGCGCCTGCGGGCAATGCTGAAACTGGGACAATGCCAGAGCGCTTTGGTAGTCCGGTCAAGCGATTTTGACACCGATAATTGGCTGCTCAACGTGGAAAACGGAACGCTTGATTTGCGCAGCGAGAAACTGCTGGGGCACGACCCGGCGCGCTTGATCACGAAACTGGCCATGGCTCCCTATGATCCGGCGGCGACCTGCCCGACGTGGGAAGCTTTTCTCGAGCGGGTTTTCGACGGACAACAAGAGTTGATCCACTATGTGCAGAAGGCGGTCGGATATTCGCTGACCGGCGAATGCGGCGAGCAATGCCTGTTTTTGCTGCACGGACATGGCGCCAACGGCAAAAGCACTTTTCTCACCACGCTCATGACACTGCTGAATGATTACGCACGGCAGATGCCGATGGAGGCGCTCTTGGCCCGTCAAGAGAACTCGATTCCCAATGATCTGGCTGCCCTGCGCGGCGCACGGTTCGTCTCCGCCGTGGAAGCGGACCAGGGACGGCGTCTGAATGAAAGCAAGATCAAACAGATGACGGGGCAGGACAAGATCGCGGCTCGGTTCATGCGGTGCGAGTGGTTCGAGTTTGCGCCGCAGTTCAAACTTTGGCTGGCGACCAACCATAAGCCTTCGGTCCGGGGTTGTGACGAAGCGATTTGGCGGAGACTGCGTCTGATCCCCTTCGTGGTGACGATTCCGCCGGAGGAGCGGGACGCGGCGCTGCCGGACAAACTCAGGCAAGAATTGCCGGGAATCCTGCGTTGGGCGGTAGAAGGCTGCTCCCTATGGCAGACGGAGGGTCTATCTGCACCATCAGCCGTGACGTTGGCGACCGATGAGTACCGCGATGAAATGGACATCATCGGCGATTATATCAAAGAGCGCTGCGTGATGAATCCGCTGGGGGCGGCATCAGTGGCTGATTCCTACCGCGATTATGAAGCCTGGTGCGGCAAAAACGCGGAGAAGCCTTTTTCCAAGCGAACCTTTACGGCCTTAATGCGCGAGCATGGATTGCAGACGAAGCGAGGCACGGGGAATGTGATGTGCTGGGAAGAGTTGGCGCTGGCCGAACCGCTGTTGTTTCATTAAAAGATAAATGGGTTGATTCCTTCTGTGGCGACGCAGGAGGATTTTTTTATCGACTGGATAGTTACTCAAGTTACCAAAGTTACCGACAATCTCCATAATGTGCAATAGCAAAAAAAATATCCGGTGAGTAGAATCAACCGGATTTTTGATCACTTTGGTAACTACGGTAACTCGCGAATTCATCCTGCCGCTGTTTTTTCGGTGGGTTGCTATTTAGTACCCCGCTGTACAAACGCAAGTTACACGTCGTTTTTCTATAGTATGAAGCGCTGATAAGGTCGGTAGGCAGGCTTGTTTGTAATGTGATTCACATAATTATTTGGCATATATTTAGCATCAATATTTGTCTTCGAGGGGGTCTACCGGTCCACAATGATTATTCCAACAGGTACCCGGCGTTTAACTTGCAAAAAAGTTTCAAAAGACTACCCGGTGGGTAGTATGAAGTAGAAAAAATCCCCTGTACAATTTT
>DATMYT010000046.1:0-3153 GCA_035560855.1 Negativicutes bacterium
CTGCTATATACTTTGGAGTTATATGAAGGAGGATTATATGCGTATTTGTGAACTTTTTACTGCAAAAAAACCGGTGGTATCCTGCGAGATATTTCCGCCCAAGCAGGATTATCCTGTCGAGACTATATTTTCGACGTTGGAAGGGCTCAGTGAACTGAAGCCGGATTACATCAGCGTCACATACGGAGCCGGAGGAAGTTCCTGCACCCGTTCGGTTCAGATTGCGTCCAAAGTGAAGAATGATTTTGGAATTGAAACGTTGGCTCATCTCACGTGTGTGGGCGCTGATCGCAAAGCGACCGATGAGGTGCTGATGCAATTAAAAAAAGAAAACATTAACAATGTTTTGGCGCTGAGAGGAGATCTGCCGCCGGAAATTCCTTGCGGTAGCGGCTCCGAGTATCATGAATACGCCAAAGATCTGATCGCACATATTCAAAGCCATCATGAATTTTGTGTTGCAGCTGCAGCCTATCCGGAGGGGCATCCGCGATGTCCCAGTCTGGAGCTAGATAGAGAACGCCTTAAGCAAAAGGTGGACGCAGGCGCTGATTTTTTAATTACGCAATTGTTTTTTGACAACCAGCTATTTTATTCGATGATGGAGCAATTGGAGAATATCGGAATAAAATGCCCGGTCACTGCCGGGATTATGCCGGTTCTTAATGCAGGGCAGATACGTCGGATGACGGAATTGTGCGGGGCATCCATTCCTCCTAAATTGACGGAAATTCTGCGCAGATTTGGCGATTGTCCAGCAGACATGGAGAAAGCTGGGCTTGAGTATGCCTGCAGTCAGATTGTTGATTTGGTTGAGCATGGCGTGGATGGAATTCATCTTTATTCGATGAACAAACCTCGGCAGACGGGGGAAATTTTGAAACAGACCGGATTGCGAAAATGATAAAGAGCGGTGCAGACCGCTAGCGCTACTGTGGTGGTTGCAGAGATATAAAGAGGTCTACGAGGACAGGATCAAACTGGGTTCCTGCACATCGCTTCAATTCGGCATTCGCCTTTTCAATACTGAAGGTTTCACGGTAAGGGCGATGGTTCGTCATTGCGTCAAATGCATCTATAATTGACAAGATTCGGCATTCGATAGGGATCGATTCTCCTGCGAGGCCAAAGGGATAGCCGTTTCCATCCCACCATTCATGATGTTTGAGAATAAAGTCGGCAATGGGCAATAATTCAGGCGCGGCCTGTGCAATACGATAGCCAATTTCAGGATGACGATGCAATTCAGTGAGGTCGGTTTCTGTAAGTTTTCCTTCCTTTGTGAGGAGTGTATCAGGAATGCCAACTTTTCCTAAATCATGAAACTTCGCCAGAAGTTGAATGCTTGATATTGTCTGAGCTGGCAGATGTAATGCCGAAGCGAGTTCGACGGCGAGCTTCTGCAATCGATCAGCGTGCCCGTCCGTTAAATAATCTTTGCTTTCCATAGATTGAATTAGTGTCTTAACCATCGCGCTACGGTTGCTGCGGCTTTGATGGAGTTTTTCCCGATACATGTTAGCATCGGCTTCTTTGAAAGTGTTGCTCAGAGAATCGGCCGGTGTGTTGCTTAACGCCCAGCCAGAGGAGAAACTAAGCAAACTTTTTTTCGACTGTTCATTGAGCTGTTTTACGCTGGCCCGGATTCGGTCGATCCCTTTTTCCATTATAGAGAGGGAAGCGTTGAAAAGCAGAACTGCGAATTCATCCCCGCCGATCCTTGCAATGACGTCCGATTCGCGGAATGACTGGCGGAGAATTTTCGCCACGTTGATGAGCAACTGATCTCCTGTGGCGTGTCCCAAAGTGTCGTTTACTAGTTTGAGCCCATCTACATCACAAATGATGATCCCGACAGCGCCGGACCTTCTCCGGTCGAGCCGGTGGAGTTCTTCTTCGAAGTAACTGCGATTATAAAGATTGGTTAATCCATCGTGCAACGCCATATGCTTTAGTTTTTCCTCAACATTTTGGCGCTCTTTGATTTCTGTCAAAGATTTTTTGTAGAGTAGGGCATTATCAAGAGCAATAGAAGCCAATCGGGCATAACGATTTAATACCTCGACTTCTTCCTCGCTGAACTGCCGACCAGGCTGATAAAATTCAACTTGTAATACGCCATACACCCTGTCATCCGCAAATAACGGCAAACCAACAATGGCTCGGGCAGTATCAAATTCGCTTATATCCAAACGCTGCTCCCATCGTTGATAATCTTTTAATACGACAGGAGCGCAGGTCGACATGACTTGATGCACCAGGCCGCGATCTTTACGATGAATCAGCCCGACATGGGCCAGCTGAGCGCCACTGGCTGCAACAAGCTTTACGTTCAGCCCGTCATCGCAGGGGAGGTAAAGACTGCCGCTGGAGTTGCTTAAAAGGCTGGTTGCGCGGGCAACTATCACAGACAACAACTCATCCAGCTTGAGGCGGTTCATCAATCCGAAGGTTACTTCATTTAGCGAACGCAAATATTCGCTCTGGATTTTAATTTTGCTTTCTGCCTCTTTGCGCTTGGTGATGTCTTCAAAAAGTGTTACAAAATATCCCGGTTGAGGTGAGTAAGCCGCTATGGAGAACCAACGCCTTGTGTTCTCCCAGTAGTAGTCAAACCGATTATCTTGTCCGGTTAGGGCAACAGTTCCGAAGAGTTGAAGCAGATCGGCTTGGGAACTCTGGATCATGGGAAAAATCTTGCCTGCTCGCTGTCCGATAACTTTTGATTGTTTTAGATTCAAAATTTTTTCAAAGGCGCAGTTGATTTCCAGAAAGACAAAATCTATGGGACGTCCAGATTCATCAGTAATGATCTGTTGATAGGAAAAACCATCCATCATATGTTCAAACAGTTGTTGATATCGGGTCCTGCTGCTACGTAGAGCTTCTTCGACAAGTTCCCGTTCCATCAGTTCCAACTGGGTAGTTTCGTTCATTTGCCTGTTTTCATTTTCCGTGGTGCATAGCTTTTTCGCTATGGAATCTATTTCATTGGAGTGGCACTGGATAAGAGCGTACAAAAACAAAGCGGTTATAGCGGAAAAGGTCAGATATTTGGCATTTGTGTACAAGAACAATTGCTCAGAATCAGAAAACCAGGGCAGTAAAACCTGGTCGAAAAAGAGAATCCAGAGTATACTGACAGTAATATAT
>DATMYT010000047.1:0-2664 GCA_035560855.1 Negativicutes bacterium
GGGGAAAAAAGATGACAATCAAAAAGGTTCTGGTAATCGGCGCCGGTCAGATGGGCAGCGGTATCGCCCAGGTCATGGCGCAAGGCGGCATGGATGTCGTTCTGCAGGACATCGAGCAACGGTTCGTTGACAAAGGAATGGCCGCAATCGAAAAGAATCTGGCCAAACTGGTGGAAAAGGGCAAGCTGACAGCCGACGAAAAAGCGGCTATCGGCAAACGCCTACGCGGCGTAGTAGAGCTGGATGAATCGAATTGCAACGTAGACCTGACAATCGAAGCCGTCGTGGAAAACATGAACGTGAAGAAAGCAATCTTCCAGAAGCTTGATACGCTGTGCCCACCCCATACGATTTTGGCGTCCAACACCTCTTCGCTGCCGGTGACGGCTATCGGCGCAACCACGAAACGCCCGACGCAGGTGTGCGGCATGCACTTCTTCAACCCCGCTCCGGTCATGGCACTGGTGGAAGTGGTAAAGGGGCTGGCAACAAGCGATGAGACCGTGCAGACGGTCTATGATCTGGCGAAACAGCTCGGCAAAACTCCAGTCAAACTCAAAGACTTCCCCGGCTTCGTCGGCAACCGGATTATGATTCCGATGATGAATGAAGCGATGCAAACTCTGTTTGAAGGAGTAGCAACCGCTGAGGAAATCGACATTGTCGCCAAGAGCGGGTTCGGTCATCCGATGGGACCCTTGGCGCTGTCCGACATGATCGGGTTGGACACGATGCTCTATATCATGGAAGTGCTGTATGAAGGCTTCGGCGATCCCAAGTATCGTCCCTGTCCTCTCCTGCGCAAGTATGTGGAAGCCGGTTGGCTGGGCCGCAAGACAGGCCGCGGATTCTACGACTACTCGAAATAACAATAAGAACGGCAATAGTAAACGGCCCCGGTTCGATGAACCGGGGCCGTTCGTTTTGAGTCTTTGTTTGCTGCGCCGTCCGCCGCCTATTGCATAATTGGCGGAACGTATGGCAGAGTCCGAGCCAGCAACCACAGCATGATCAATACGACCGGCGTATGGAAGATCAGCTGCAACACGGAATATCCAGCCAAGTCACGGGCTTTGACGCCAGTCAGGCCCATGAGGGGAAGCATCCAGAACGGATTGATGAAGTTCGGCAGTGCTTCGGCTGCATTATAGACCTGAACCATCCAGGCGAGGTTGACTTTCAGTTCGGTGGCCGCCTGCATCAGATACGGCGCTTCTACGATCCACTTGCCGCCGCCCGATGGCAGGAACAAGCCGAGAATCGCGGAGTAAGCGCCAACGATGGGAGCCAGTGTATCCTGTGTGGATACCGAAACGAAGAAGTGAGCTAATACTTCATTGAGGCCAGAACCCATCATAACGCCGAAAATACCAGCGTACAAGGGGAACTGAATCAAAACGCCGCCAGTGGCGGGAATCGATTTTGCAGCTGCCCGCAGGAACGCACGCGGGGTCCAGTGCAGCGCCATACCGGCGATCAGGAAAATGAAGTTGTAAGTGTTAAGGTCCAGAGCTCCCATGAAGCCTTTGGTGGAGGTAATGAAATAAACGTAACCAATACCCAGAGCCACCATGAGGATGGTAAGAATCGGACTGTACTCCAAGTACTCGCCAGGAGTTTTGGCTGTTTCATGCTCTTCGACCGGAGGGTCTTGGAGGCTAATGCCGGCCATGGCAAAGGTTTTGGTCCGCTCGGGACTGGGATGGGATACATAGCAGATCCAACAGGACATAACAACTAAAACGGTGATCATGAACAAGTTTTCCCAAGTAAACAAAGTCATCGACAGTGGAATTGTGCCGCTGATCTTGTACATAGCAGGCGGAATCGAAGCCTTGGTAACCATCAGCAACGCGGCTGAAGACGACAGGCCCAGGGCCCATACGCTACCGAGACCAAGGTAACCGGCTGCACTGATTGCACGGAAATCAACGTTCGGAACGCGGCGCGCCACTTCGCGCATCAGGAACCCGCCAAAAATCAGGCTGAAGCCCCAGCTTAAGAGGGAAGCCAGCATTGCCATGAAGGCAACGTAGGCGACTGCCACTTTCGGTGTTTTCGGAACGCACGCAAGCATGATGATGAATTTTTGCACCGGTTTTGAAACCGCTACAATATACCCGCCAATAACAACGAAAGCCATCTGCATGGTGAACGGAATCAAGGTCCAGAAACCATTACCAAAGTCAGTGGCGATTTTCATAGGTGTCCGGCCCATGGCCAGTGCGCCTAGCACTACAATGGCCACAGCAATAACGGCAAAAACGTACGCATCAGGAAACCATTTCTCGCTCCAGTCAGCGAGCGCTGCGCCCATGCGGGCCAGAGTTCCTTGTTCTTCCTCGGGGGCTGACTTCACATTGTTTGGTTGTGCCATAAACTGTCAACTCTCCTTCCAAAAAATTAGTAAAGATGATAATGATGCCGCGGCAATAAAAAGACGACCCTCCCCCTTTTTATGTATTGTTCGTCCTTTGAACACTAATGCCTCAAATAAATATTATTGCATGTTCCGTGCCAATCAATGCTCTCTATCGGTAGCAAGCCGGATACGCCGTATTTTGCCGATGCCCGACTCTTACGATTAACCCACACCAAAAAAAGAAAAATCAGATTCGCACAGAAAATTCACTTATGTTTGCACATCTGCGCAATATTTTTCAC
>DATMYT010000048.1:0-2232 GCA_035560855.1 Negativicutes bacterium
GATCAGAAGAACTGAAGGCTCAAAAAACACTTCAAGAGTGAAGGGTTTTTTGAGCCTTTATTGTTTTGGACGCTGTAAAAACAGGAGGAAAGAAAAATGAGCAAAATTGCACAAGTACTGACAGAACTGATTGGAAACACCCCGTTACTGGCATTGAATCGATACAGCAAGGAAGCCGGGCTGCCGTCTCCCATTGTAGCGAAGCTTGAATATTTTAATCCGCTGGGAAGTGTGAAGGACAGGATTGCATTGGCACTGATCGAAGCCGGCGAGGCATCAGGAAAAATCAAACAGGATACGGTGATTATTGAACCGACCAGTGGTAATACTGGGATTGGGTTGGCTTTTGTAGCCGCATCTCGGGGCTACAAGCTAGTTCTGACGATGCCGGAAACTATGAGCATTGAACGTAGGAATCTGCTCAAAGCATTGGGGGCCGAACTTGTACTAACACCAGGTGCTGAAGGAATGAAAGGCGCTATCAAAAAGGCGGAAGAGCTTTCTTCGGAAAATCCGAATTCTTTTGTTCCCCAACAATTTAAAAACCCGGCAAATCCTGAAATTCATCGGAAAACTACGGCCGAAGAAATCTGGAAAGACACCGATGGTAAGGTTGATATCTTCATCGCGGGTGTCGGCACGGGCGGAACGGTTACCGGGGTGGGTGAAGTGCTGAAAAAATACAAGCCTTCCGTCAAAATCATCGCGGTTGAACCTGCGGCATCTCCGGTTTTGTCCGGTGGACAGCCCGGTCCGCATAAGATCCAGGGAATTGGCGCAGGGTTTGTGCCGGACGTATTTAACCGCGAGATCGTGGATGAAATCATTGCGGTAGGCAACGAGGAGGCTTTGGCAACGGGTCGGACGCTGGCCAAAGTCGAAGGACTTCTGATTGGAATTTCCTCCGGCGCAGCGGCATGGGCTGCGAGCCAAGTAGCCAAACGGCCCGAAAATAAAGGTAAAGTGATTGTGGTTTTGTTGCCGGACACGGGAGAACGTTATCTGTCGACTGTGTTATTCACCGAACCGACGGCATAAAATTAGCGTCAACAACGGCTGTGCAGTAAACTGAAGGCCAAGGTGGACATTTGTCCGGCTTGGCCTTCTTGTTGGAAAAAGTGAAGGAAAGGATGAGCGGAGTGGAGCAGGGTACTTGGAAAGTAAAAGCCGGTTTGGCTGAGATGCTAAAAGGCGGCGTCATCATGGATGTAACGACACCGGAGCAGGCGAAGATCGCCGAAGAGGAAGGCGCTTGCGCCGTCATGGCGCTAGAACGCGTTCCGGCCGATATCCGGGCGGCAGGCGGGGTGGCCCGGATGGCAGATCCGACGATCATAGCCCGGATTATGGAAGCCGTCACAATACCGGTTATGGCCAAAGCACGAATTGGTCACTTTGTGGAAGCGCAGATATTGGAAAGCCTTGGAGCGGATTACATCGACGAGAGCGAAGTACTGACGCCGGCTGATGAAAAATTCCATATCAATAAGCATACGTTTACTGTGCCCTTTGTTTGCGGCTCCCGGAACTTGGGCGAAGCATTGCGCCGAATTGGGGAAGGGGCCGCTATGATTCGGACCAAAGGAGAGCCCGGCACCGGAAATGTGGTCGAAGCGGTTCGCCATATTCGCCTGGTTACTGCGGAAATTCGGCAATTGCAGAATTTGCCGGAGGAAGAGGTTCCTTCGTTCGCCAAAGAGATTGGTGCGCCATTGGAATTAGTCTGGGAGACAAAAAAACTGGGGAAACTACCGGTAGTTAACTTTGCAGCCGGTGGCATCGCGACTCCGGCTGATGCGGCTTTAATGATGCAGTTAGGGTGCGATGGGATTTTTGTCGGCTCGGGTATTTTTAAGTCGGCTGACCCGGCTAGGCGTGCCAGGGCGATTGTAGCCGCCACAACATATTATAAAGATTCGAAAATCCTGGCAGAGATATCCCGCGATCTGGGTGAAGCCATGACCGGCATTGAAATTGCCACGATTCCCCCCAATGAGCGCATGCAGGAGCGCGGTTGGTAAAAAAACACATGGAAGTATCTGTCGGAGGAAGCTGCCAACATCTATAAGGGAAAACAGGCAAGCGGGGAGAACTTCGTGATGCAGAATTGCAGTTCTTTTACCATCCAGTTGGATGAGTTGATAAATAATGGATACAAAAATATTGGATTGCTGATGTTGGATCTGGACCGGTTTCAGTTTGTCAGTGAAGTTGCCGGCCATGCAACAGGAG
>DATMYT010000049.1:0-2556 GCA_035560855.1 Negativicutes bacterium
CACCTAAGCCGGAACAACTCGTTCCGGTTTTTTTGCAAAATTGCGTGCAAAGTAAACGTTTGTTCGGTATAATAGTAGAAACAGTTTTCGCGGGTAATATTCATCGCAGTTCACGCAAAGGATATTGAGCTAACATGCAAAAAAACAATAAATTGCGCCGTCTTCTGCTCAAGGTAGCGTTGTTCATCCTTGCGCTGCCCGTTGTTGCATTCATATGCCTTTGGCAGTACGACCAGCAGTTTTTACGCGGACACAAGGCGGCGTACATGCCCGATTACGGGTATGCCCGCGCGCTCGGCCTCTGGCAGTTGGATGACGACGAAATCGAACGGAAGTATGGCGAACCGAATGAAACAGAATATCGTACCGACCCGAACCGGAAAGGTCGAACACTGATCGTCTTCTCCTATCCGGACTTTCAGGCAGTCTATTTGGAAGAAACGCTTTATTCCGGCGAAATCGCCCGTCATCTGATTCTGCTGGAAGTCACGAGCGAAAAGCCCCGTTTTGGTCGGAACCGGGTCGGGCTTGGCAGCACACGAGCGGAAGTGCAGGATGCGTATTCGCGCGATGAGAAGATCGAGCCGGATAAACTGCTTGAAAACGCACGGGATTATCCCAATGTAAGCGAGGGTTACTACGGGCAAAACTGGAGCCGAATTCTGTTTTGCTACAACGAGCAGGGTGTGGTTGTGTCCATGGCCTACGAGCCGTCTGCATTTTAATCGGACACCAAACATCTGTATTCAGCGTTTTTCTAGCATATGGAAGGAAAAGGAAAATGAAGGCAATTGGTTTAGCGCTATTATGGTTTCTGATTGCAATCGTAGCAACGGTGGTCTTTTTCGTGGCACTCATCTTTGGTATTTTTGCCCTTACGTACTATGGTGATGAACTTCAGTATCCAAAATTCAGAGCCGAGTGGATATATACCCGAAACGAGGAGGCGTTTAATACGGTCGCTCAATATATCAACGATTTTGATTTTTCTCCCTATGAAGCAAACCTAAAGCACTCACCGGCAATTTCCATTTATCCGCCGGACTCGCTGACCGAGGACGAAGAATACCGGATGGATATCTCCAATCAATATGAAGAAGCGTTCGTCACCATAACAGATAAGAAAGTCAATCTGGCACTGACCCAGTTGTTCGATACGATAAAAATGGAGTCGATCATCCAATCGTCGAATAAGGATACTCGAACCATATTGTTTTCATTCGCTTACTCGGTTGGCATTGCGTACTCGCCCGACGGCGAGCAGCCCGAGTTTGGAGTTGACGACCGGGACTATTGGTTCAAACGTATCAACGACAACTGGTTTTATTGGACGGGTCACTGGCTCGACTAGCGCCGGGTGAACCGCTTGCAGATATCTTCTTCATCAGAATACTTCAGCAAAGGATAAGGCATATATGGATAGTTTAGAATTCTGGCAAACCATTCTGCATCATGAAACCGACACGTTTATCCTGATATTTGCCGTGATGTACGTACTGTTCGGCATCAATTATGTGTGCATTCTGCGGTATTTGTCGAAAAAGAATTCGCCCAGCCCGGTCGAGTTCAGCATTGTTCGCGAAAAAAAGCTGTCTCTGTGGTTCAGCAGCACGCTTGTTTCGGGTTTATTCATTCTGGTTTGTGTCGCGTTTCTCTACTTGCAGTTCCTGGCGGTCAGCTTCCTGAAGTTCGATGTTAAGGGCGAACTGCCAATCGCGAGCACGACCGGCACGGTGCAGGGCGAATACAAGCTCTTTTTAATCGATTCGTATGTCAATATAGACGGCGTATTTTATCGATGTTCCTCCGAGGTGCCAAATACTTGGCCGCAAAAGGGAAATGAGTACGAGGTGACATACCTGGAACATTCCAAGATCATTATAAGTTTGAACGAGAAATAATCGGTTATTCAATCAAGCAAAAAACCGGGGTTCAATACCCCGGTTTTTGTATACAGCAAAATCGCTTACCGTGTTCCTTTCAGTTATGCCTCTCCGTCCGGCCGTTTTTGCGCGGTGACGCAGAGCTGGGAAGCGAGGTTTTTGATGCGGAACAGGCGGCAAAGCGCATCCCACAACAGGCTCAAAAAGTAAAACGGCAGAAAGAAGCCGAAATAGTCGGACTGGTAGTAGTTGCACTGGATATCAAGCACGGTAAAGCCGTTTCCTTCCAGCAGGCGGAGAAAGCGCGAGTAATACGTTTTGTCGTAAAAAGTGCGGAAGCCGTTCGCGCCCTTGAGATTCGGGTAGATGAAAAAGAGAATCTTTCTGGCAAGGCGGTTGCTGATGATCTGGTTGAGCATTGCAAACAGCGCGAACTTACCGGGGAATACATGCACCATCACGCCGCCATCCTTAAGGGAATCGCGCGCGTTTTTGACAAACGCCGTCTGGTCGGAGAGGTGCTCCAGCACGGAGCTGGAGGTCAGCATGTCGATTGGCCCGTGCGGCAGCGGAATCTCCCTTGTGATATCCGCCACAAGGAATTCATCCACCTTGGCGTTTTCCTTGATGCGCACGTCCTCAATGTCCACGCCAACGATTCGAAAGTCTCCAA
>DATMYT010000050.1:0-2968 GCA_035560855.1 Negativicutes bacterium
CGTAAATACCGATCCACGGCTTGGACGATACCTTGCTCCCCCTGATTTCCGACATAACGATTTTTCCCTCAAACCGCTCAGCGGCGTAGCCGCTTCTGAATGTGCGGTTCTCTGGTATCTGCCGGGTATCGGCAAGCACCATCCGGGATTCGGTAAAACCTGTTCCGCTGACAGTCAGCAGCACGACCGCCGCAATAAGCAGGCGTTGGAAAATGCGTTGCATAGCTAAATCTCTCCTTTTAATACCGGCGTAATCTCCTTATATTTGAAGCCCAACCCAGCCCCTGTTTTTGCAGCTTAGCCATGACTTTATTATTCCGCAGTATGGCAAGAATAGTAAATCGCCCAAAAGTATGAAAAACATTGCGGCGAATGCTACTTTTTATGAAAACAAAAACCTGGACGATATCACGTCCAGGTTTTGCAGCCACCCGATATCAGATTACAGCAGTTGCAGTTCCCGCGCCCGCTTTACCGCCGATACCCGGTTGCGGACGCCTAGCTTGAGGTAAAGCCTTCGGATATGGCTTTTCACTGTATTGACGGTAACGCCGGTTTGTTCGGCAATCTCCGTATTCGCCTGACCGGCGTCAAGCAGACGCAGCATATCGTGCTCCCTCTGGGTAAGCCGTTCGCTGGTATGCTCCTGAGTGCAAGTGCGGACTGACGTCTTTAGGTTGGAGACATGCCTGTTGGCCAGGTGTAAAAGGGTGCCGGCGAAGTCCGTCAATGCTACGTCTTTTTGAGCAAGGGGAGCTGCCAGAAAGTGGCGCAGCACGGCAACCACCGGCGCCCCTTCATCGATAATGCTGCGCAGGTAACCATCCCGCCTGGCAATAGTCAGAGCCTCTTTCAGGGAAAATACGGCCCCTTCGCTGTCGCCGGTTTTAAGATGCGCTATTGCCTGGATGGTAAGTATCACAACCAGGCTAGGCACCCTGTTGTCGGCTTTCGCCCTGATTAAACACCGTTGCAGCAGACGCGCTGATTCGTCAAACCGCCCCAAAGCCTGAAGCGCTCTTGCCCGGGCGATCTCTTCATACTCCAGCCGTTGACTCTTACTATCGCGGCATAACTCGTTGTACTTCTTCAGCCATTCCGCTATTCCCTGAACATCGTTGCTATTGACCCGGAGCCAAACCTGGAAAGCCTCAAGCAGACGCAGCCATTCACCAGCCTTGTACTCCTTGATTTTTTCCTCCGCCCGGACAATAATCTCGAACGCCCAGCCCAGGTTGCCCTTTGCTCTGGCGATTCGCGCCAGCGTGATAAACCCCGCCAAAAAAGGCCCCATGGTCTTGGTTCGTTCAGCCGTGCCGATACCCTCAACAAGTACACTTAAAGCGCTGTCCAGTTCGTCGCGTTCATAGAGCAACTCCCCCAGGGTTACCGACCACGATCCAGTCGGTTCGCCGATGCCCGGCCACATGGCGCTCATTTTCAAAACGAAATCCAGAACCCTGTCCAAAGGGATTTTGACATTCCGGGTCAGGATGCTGGCTTCGCCGGAATTGAATTCTATAACCTGACTCATAAAGATGCTGCCGTGGCCATGCGCCTCGCGGTTCAAAGCAAGGCAGGCATCAATATCGCATACGAAAGAGGCTGCGGCCGCCCGGATAAGGAGTAATTCGTTTTTGATTTTTGCAACCAAGTCATTAGGAACACCCAAACTCTGCAAATCCTGTGATTGCAATTTCTCCAGCTGCAGCTGGTACATTTCAAACCTTCCGCTCAGCAGCATCGTCCAGATATAGGCCAACCCCAAAAGCGGATTAGCCTCGATGATTGTCTGCGGCAAGGCATTTAACCAAACCGAGAGATTTTGCGTGTTGCCACGGCCCAGAGCACCCTTCGCATATTCAATAATCCATTCAGCGACCCTGGCATAGTCCTTGGCCTGCAGCGCCTGCTCGATGGCTTCCGTCGGAAAGTTGTTTCTGTCGAACCATAGCCCCGCCCGCCGGTGTAGTTCAGGTAAAAGATTTCTATGTAAATTGTCCAGTTTTTTTCGTAAATACTCTCGATAGAGGTGATGATAACGGAACCACTGTCCTTCTTCGTCTGCAGCGACCAAAAAGGCGCCGCTCTTTTTTAGAAAGTCCAGCGTGGCCTGACTCTGTTCTCCCTGGGTTACGGCGTCGCAAGCCGCTGCCGTAAACTTGTCGAGAATGGAGGTTTGTAACAAAAACTCCTGCACTTCTCCGGGGTACTTCTCCCAAGCCTCGTTCGTCAGATAATCGGCGACATACTGATTATCGGCCAATCCATTTTTGCCGGCCGGCCAGTCGCTACCCTTACCCGCATCCAAAGCAGCAAAGTGCAGCCCGGCAACCCACCCTTCAGTGACTCTTTCAAGATTCTGAAGCCCTTCTTTCGTAACCCCGCTATTTCTACTCCGGCATAGAGCGGCTATTTCATTGGCCTGAAACTGCAAATCCTTGGTCCGCAGTTCCATGATCTGGCTGTGAAGATGATAGCAGGACAAGGCTGCAGGCAATTCAGTGCGGCTGATTATAATCAGATGTAAGAAGTCCGACGCGCTTTTCAGCAGGCAGCCAAGTAAATCATGAATATACGGCTGTTCAATTGCCTGGTAGTCGTCCAATACGATATAATAGTCGTCCTGCAGAGCGGCGGTTCCCTGAATTATCGCGGCAGCCACCGACATACTGTCATAAATATCCCGGCCGATTTCCCCGGGAAACCGATCAGTGCCTGCGGGGCAAAGAGACCTGGTCGCCGCGAAGAGGTAACGGCAAAAGAGCACCGACTGATTATCCTCTGAATCCAGGGAAAGCCAGCAGGCTTTCCTTTTGCGTTTGTACACCCATTCGGCCACGGCTGTCGTTTTGCCATAGCCAGCCGGAGCACAGACAAAGGTCAACTTGTACCGCACAGAGCGATCCAGCTCCCGCATCAGTTGCTGGCGAGGAACTATCGGGACGTTACTGCGGGGAATACTAAG
>DATMYT010000051.1:0-2637 GCA_035560855.1 Negativicutes bacterium
ATATAATCCAGCTGTGTTTGCAGATCTTTATTTACCGACATATCTGCCTACCTCTTCTCTTATTAATCCTTAATTAACCGCTTGCAAAACCGTTTGCGAGCTTACGGCAACATGACCGCTAAGCGCATACTTATGCGCATATATGGCAGCTCCTAAGGCCCCTCCAAAGGTCGTATCCAACTTGGTCTCACCAATTTTGACCCCCAGGACTTCTTCCAGCGCAAGCTTCATTCCAATGTTGTTGGAAACACCGCCGGAAAAGATAATAGTCGGTTCCATTCCAATCCGATTCAGCAAATTACGAATGCGGCGAGCCGTAGCAATATGAATTCCCGCGGCGATGTTCTCGCGTTTTTCGCCTTTGGCCTTGAGAGAAATAACTTCAGATTCGGCAAAAACTACGCACTGGCTGCTAATCAAGGATGCGGTTGTAGCTTTGACAGCAACATCCCCCAATTCTTCCAGCCTAATATCCAGCAGATTTGCCACTTTCTCCAGAAAGCGGCCCGTTCCGGCGGCGCATTTGTCATTCATAATAAATTCGAGCACTTTGCCTGACTCAGGATCAACTTTGATGGCCTTGGAATCCTGTCCGCCAATATCAATAATGGTCCGTGTGTTTGAGTTTAGGTAATGCGCTCCCATGGCGTGGCAAGAGATCTCTGTTACCACTTCGTTCGGTGTTTTTTCAAAGCTCAGGGAAATGCGACCATAGCCCGTACCAACAATATAGTCAATATCGTCCAAAGACAAACCCGACTTCTCAAATAACTCCTCCAGGACTTCTTTTGCTGATTCCTGGCTGGAAATCCCGCTGGGAATAATCGCCGTAAATATTTCACCTTTGTTTAAGAGAACGGCTTTCGCCGCTCGTGAGCCAATATCAATCCCTACAGCTTTGGCATCAATTAAGTCGGGCACTAATTCCGGAGCTATAACATCTTGAATTTTCATCAGAACCACTCCCCACAATTTATTAGTGATCACGTTCCACTTTTATGAAAGCATTTCCACAAAGGCCCTAACCCGCGTTAGGATTTGGCCTGTCGGCGGCCCGACCTGGAAGGTTCCTTCCAGTGAAATGCTTGGAATCCCCTTCTTCTGGAAATATTCTCGTTGCATCTCTCGGTCAATCCCACTGAAAGAGCAGCCTACATAGCCATATTGGATCAGCCCCCGGGCATTGGTCTTTTTAATCTGTTCCTCAACAACGCGTTGTTTAAAAATCGTAGCTCCGGCAGTCTGTCCTTCAAGGTAATAACGCGCCAACGCTTCCACCGGCGGCAGATCCTCCCGATAGTCCTTCGCAAACGGAGTCGGAATTACCCAGCCAAGGATAGCGCCGCCCGCTTCATCAATAGCTTGATAAACACCAAATTCTTGTCCACGGCCTCCAGCCCAAACCAAAGGAATCACTTTTTGCGCATCTTCAGACTCATCCGGCAAGCTTTGCAATTCCTCGACCAATTGTTCCAGTACTTCGCTGTATTCCTCCGGCTTGCCGAAATAATGCCCTGACCCCATTAGCATGAACATCGTGGGCAGGCTTCGGATATACAGGGGATGTTTAAGACGCAGTTCCATGATTGTGCGGATTTTTTGCATGAATCCATTTCTGCGTTTGATTTCAAGCGACATCCTTGCTTCATCGACGTTTTTTCCGGTAAGCCATCGGCCAACTCCATGGATCTCGCCAATGAAAAACTTCACAATCTCTTCAAAGTGCTCCGGGGTCGATTGCGGCGGACGATATACGGTATCAAGGTCATAAACTTCATATCCCTGGGCTTTTATCAATTCTGTCGCCAGATTATAGGGCTCGCAGGCAGCGCAAGACCCCAGAATCCGGTTGATGCCGCCTTTGCGCAAATGCCATTCTCCCAGTGTAGACTTAACCATGGAGCAAGCTTCGCGCGGAATTTGGTAGTAATCTTCCGCTATAGACATCGCCTCATGACTGCCCAGACGTCCCAATTCGGTGAAAGACACAGGAATGGTGTCACATGCATAGAGAAAAGGCGCTTCCCATATTCCCCAACTCCAAACAACACTTTTTCCTTCCTTATTTGCCTTTTCTGCATCGAATACATACGAAACGGCAAGATCAAACAACTTTTTTACGCCATTTGAATAAGAGTGAACAACATCTCGGCTATACTTCACATGTTCAAGCTGACTTTGAAGTTCCTTGGTCGTTGCTAGCATTATTTTTTCCCCTTTCGCCCAATACCTCAATAAAGGCTTCTATTCTTGTCTTCAACTGCCCTTCATCGCTTTGAGAGTAGTCGCCGGGAATCTCCAGAACAGGGATCCCCAACTGTTGAAAGTGGCGGAAAAATTCATTTTTAGTCAATCCATAGCAGGGGCAGAATTTGAGATAATAGTAAATCACACCATCTATTGCATACTCTTGCGCCAATTTTCCAGAGAAGGCGACCCGTTCTTCCAAGGTTTTCATGCGTGCGCACGGCGCTTGGTCCAGATAACCTCCAGCCAGGGCTCTATATGGATCTTCATTTTCGGGTATCGAATAATAGAAAGGTTTCACGCCGCTGCAGTGGTCTTCAATAACGATCCGGGCGCCGATTTCGTTTTCGACAATTTCCAGCACGCGTCGGTCGCCGTCGGCAACAATAC
>DATMYT010000052.1:0-3387 GCA_035560855.1 Negativicutes bacterium
ACTTATTACACTTTTTAGTAGCCTACAATATCGGGCCAAGTTGGCCTGATATTGTAAAGAAGATAACGTACCTGCCTTGCGGTAAAAAAAAAGACCGCAGTAGTGGCAGTTGATATTTTGCGGACAAAAGTAGCAAGCGGAACAAGATACATCTGTGGAGGTGACCTCCACCAACCGCCCCACCAACAACAAAAAGCCGCGTAGTACGCGGGTTTGCAGCTTCCGGATTTATTTGGTGGATGCGAGGGGAACCATACAATAGATCACCCCAGGAAAATTGCGCCATATTAAATCGATGAAATAAGGTACTTGCCACTCCGTTTTTATTATCCCATTGACACGAACGTATGTTCGTGATATTGTTTGCTTAATGGAATAATATAGGAGGGAAAATAATGATAGGATCATGCGGTATAGACTGTACAAAGTGTGGTGCGTTTATTGCCACGCAAAATAACGATGCTGCCTTAAGGGCTAAGATCGCAAAGGAATGGGCCGAGCTTAATAACGCCCCAATCTTACCGGAACATATCAATTGCACAGGTTGTTCTTCCGATGGGCCGAAATTCTACTACTGCGAAAATATGTGTAAAATCAGGAAATGCTCTGCGGAAAAAGGATACACTAATTGTGCTGGCTGCGAGTCTTACACATGCGATAATCTAAATGAAATATTCAAATTCGCACCGCAGGCGAAGGAACACCTCGATTCTTTGCGCTAAAACGTCACAGACACCCCTAAAAACAACAAAAACCCCGCGTATTTTCTACGCGGGGTTTCGACTCTCCGGATTTGTTTGGTGGAGGCGAACCGCGACCTTGCAAATCCACCTATTTATACAGGCGCCACTCGGTTACCTCGCGCCTCTGGTCTCTGCCAGCGTCGGAAGCACTGCTCCGGCAAGTCATAGTTGTCGATCCTGCGGTAGCGATTGGAGAAGAAAGCCCTCGCCTGCCCGTCCAGAGTACGGACCATACGTATCTCCGGGTTCTGCTTTTACCAGGCGTTCACATTTTCGTCTAGCAGACTCGGGTATTTCAGCTTTCATCCGGTCATAGTATGCCCCGGAATTTTGAGCCGGTCGGCGATCTGGCGAGTTGCCACCTCTTAGCGGTTCCATAATGGCAACGCCCAAGCCCTTCTAACCTTGCCGCGTATATGGCTGGCGAAACACTGGAGTCATCCAGTATTTTCCTTTCGATTGCGTTATAACCATATGTTTACCAAAAGTACGCATTACACTCCGAATAAACACACTAATTCGAACCATATCAGGATACTTCTGGGCTCGATTCAACAAACTTTCTGGAAACCGCAAATTATTATACCGATCTCATCTATTCCTCCTATGCTTTCGGCATAAGTTATCAAAAGCTTTCGTTCCCTGTAATTAAACCACGAATAGTTCCTGGCTTGTTTATAATCTTAGCCAATTCATTAATAGTATCGTCAACCGCCTCGATGACTGCAGGTATCCCCCCTACCTTTTCAATCTGTTCCGGAGTTGGTTTTAGTCGGATTGATACACGCGCCCCCGGCATGCCAGATACATTAACGGTAAGTATTCCATGGTTTTTTAGCAGTAGCATCCCAAAAGCTGCGGCAGCTTCTGCCGGCACGATTAAGGGATGATCAGCAGTGCCTGCCCTTTTTAACGCTACCGCCAGAATATCATCTTCTCTAATGATTGGCCCGATAGTAGCCTGCGCCACATATTTATTACCTATTCGCTCCGCAAGACCTCGGTAAAGTTCTCGACCAAGACCGACTTCCTGAAGTAAGTTTTCAGGAGAGAAACTCTGGAGAGATCTCAGGACTCCCAGCGCAATCGGGGCTCGAGCCTCCATGCCCAGTTCCATCCCCTTGGCTATAATCGATTGAATAAGATCCTTCTCTCCTACCAGAATCCCGGCTCTAGGGCCATTTAGTCCAGCTTTGTCATTATTGGTAATGACAATATCTGCCCCAAGCTTTCTGGCAGGTAATTGATTGAATATGATGGTCCTGACCCTAGCGCCATAGGCATCGTCAACAAATACTAGCCGCTTCTCCTGGTGGGCCAACTCAATACAATTTGCAAACATGGTTGCCGACATTACATCAAGTTCAGATGTCACGCCCGTAATAAAGACGGGGCTGCCAGCAAACTGGTCAAGCGCCAATTCTAGCTGTTCCTCTGAATTGATCTCGACAAGAGGACATTGGGCAAGCAAAGCACCACGCCTGATAGAAGCATGGGAACTACCACGCGGTACTACTGAAATGATCGGCACACCCGAAGAGCATAGTGCCAATATAGTCGCGATAATTCCCGCCGACGTACGATTGAATACCGCAACCCCGTCATCCGAATTTGCGGAAAGATGCTCCCTCGCACAGACAATCAGTTGCGGATGAAATATCGCCGACCCGATCCATTCCTCGGCTAACTCAATATCCTCGCCGCGAATTGGTAAACTACGAAGATTTCCAGTAAAGACTGCAATACTCTCAAGTCCATACAAGGAAGCACGTTCCTGAATCAGCCTCAGTCCATGGGAATAGCGTCGGGACTCGTCGGTTGGATCCGATAAAATTCGCCCTCGCGCATAGCCAACGGATCCATCAATCTTATTTCCAAAACGGTCTTTTAGTGTAATCATCACATCAACCCTTCTTATGGCCCCAGCCTGTGATAATCGCGAAGAGTCCTACCACCGTGAGCATGATTGGGTGGAACGTAAATATGCCAATGGTAGTTATCGGGACGATAGGTGCACCGACTGCCTCATGAGATGCCATCATCGCCGCAGTCAAGGCGAGGATGGTGTTAATATGTGGTAAATTTCCAGTAATGCCGTTTCCGGCAAGATCCATCAAATTGGCTCGGCGGGACCTGTGAATGTTAAATTTCATACCGATTTCCTTGCATACAGGGCCGGCAAAGAGAATAGCCGGAGTGTTGAGTGAAACCAGCGGATACAGGATAGTAACCAGCGCGAATATCGAAAACTCCGCACGCTTTACCGTGGTAGCGAATTTAGTAATCGAAGTAGTCAATGCGTCCAACGCTCCTGACGCTCTAAGTGCCCCGAGAACAGCCATGATGAAAATATTGAGGAATATGACGTCCCTCATTCCAAGGATGCCGTCAGTCAGAGCGCCCTTAACTGTCTCGGGGGCCTTGATAGAATATAGATCTGTCATGCTCACTGAACCGGTTGCAATTCCGATAAAGACGGCAGCGAGGATACCGTACCAGATCGAATGAACCAAAGATCTACCCAGAATACACAATACTATTGTCAACGTGGGAGCCAGCAACATTGGAAGGGTTGCTGGTTTTGCATATTGTTTAACCGTTGTAGCCAGTTCTCCTGTTGCCTTGTAGTTGCCAGGATCTAAGA
>DATMYT010000053.1:0-2723 GCA_035560855.1 Negativicutes bacterium
CCTATAACTGTGGAACGCCGCACTGAACATAAATCAACGACTAAGGGCTTGCAGAAATGCAGGCCTTTTATCTTTTTAGAGTAATTTTAAGAAAAAGGAAATCAGCGTTCCAAGTAGAAGCAAATGTATGTGCGTATAATATGTTTATGGGTGGGCGAGCGATGAAAGATCATGATTTGGCGTTATACTGTCGACAATTTGTCGATGGTTCAAAGCCAAAAGCGTCGGACGGGAAAGTGCAACTGGGGGTGTCCTCATGACGATTTTAGAACAGATCGCACGCGGCGAAGGAAAGACACTGGAGTTCAAAGAGTCGCTACCGGCTTCCGAACGTTTGGCCAAGTCGATTATTGCATTTGCGAATACCGGCGGGGGAAAAATCCTCATTGGGGTCAAGGACGAAGGGGAGATTGTCGGGATTGACAATTCGACGGCGCCGGATTATATGGACCGAATCTCGAATATGGCGCATGACCTCATTCATCCATTGATTGCCCCTGATATCTATGCCTATTCCCTGCAGGACATGACGATTATTGTCGTGGAAGTATATCCTAGTTCACTTAAACCGCATTTTTTGAAAAATAGGGGTAAGGCGACCGGTGTCTATATTCGCGTAGGCGCAACTAACAAACAAGCTGATCCCGAGTATATTCAAGAATTGGAGCGTCAGAAACTCAATATTTCATTTGATGAAGACCGCTGTGTCGATTGCGAGGATGAATCAGGGGACATCAAAGATCTGAAACAACTGCTTATGAAGCAACTGCGAAGAGAAATCACTGATGAGACTCTGACAAATCTGAAGTTCTTAAAAGTACAGCAAGGGAAACTACGATTAACCAATGCTGTTCCCATTTTGATGGGTACCTGGGAGTATGTACATATCAAGTGCGCCCGGTTCAAGGGAGACAATTCTGATGTATTCATTGACCGAAAAGAATTGACGGGTGACCTTTTTTCGCAGTTGGAGAATGCCATGAAATTTCTGTTGGCGAATATCAACCTGTCGGGAGAAGTGGGCGCCGACCATCTGCGACGCGTCGACAGTTATGAAATACCACCCGAGGCTTTGCGTGAAGCACTGGTTAATGCCATCGTGCACCGCGATTATGTGATGTCAGGGTCGGACATTAAAGTTGCCGTTTATGATTCCCGGATTGAGATCACTTCTCCGGGCGCATTTCCAAGGGGCATTACGCTGGATGAGGTTCTCGATGGTCGTTCGGAAGTGCGCAACAAGGTCATTGCCCGCGTTTTTAAGGAAGCTGAGCTTATCGAACAATGGGGGCGCGGGATTCAGAAGCTGACCCGGTTGTGCTTGGAAGCCGGTTTACAAAAACCGGATATTGTTGAAACCGGGATGTTCGTGCAGGTAACGTTTCATCGCAAAAACCGGACGCAAAAACCGGACGCAAAAATCGGACGTAAAAACCGGACGCAAAAATCGGACGTAAATGAAAAAACGGTGGAGTCGCAAAATAAAATTATGGTGTTTGTCTTGGAACAGGGAGCGATCACCGTGGCACAGGGCATGGAGTTACTATCATTGGGTAAATCAAGAACGTCGGAAATCCTGAGTAGCATGGTGCAAACCGAACTTTTGACCAAACAAGGTCTTGGCAAGGCCACCCGCTATATAAGCGGCACAGCTTCTCGCGGATAAGGATTCTTTGCAGCTATCGACCGCATTGAACGTAAATCAGTAAGTTTGAAAGAAAGAGGATGCTAGATGGAAGACCGCGACTGGTTGATCATTAAAGAGCTTCATGAATACAAGAATATTACCAAAACCGCCCAGGCGCTTTTTATTTCACAGCCGTATCTGACCACCCGCATTCGCCAAATCGAAGACGAATTCGGCGTGAAAATGATTTATCGGGGCAGCCGTGGCATCCACTTCACTACCGAAGGGGATTATCTGGCCCAGTGTGCGCAGGAGATGCTGCTGAACATTCGCCAGATTAAGGAACAGGTCGTCAGTATGGGGACCGAGGTCAAGGGGATCATTCGTGTCGGCGCATCGAACTATCTGTCCAAATACAAGATCCCCCGCTTGTTGGGCTTGTTTAAGGAGCGCTACCCACAAGTGGAGTTCAATGTCTCCACGACGCTAAGTAAGGATGTTTGCGGGCTTTTATACAGCCAGGATATCCATATGGGCTTTGTGCGTTCTGATTTCGGCTGGCGCGGCGAGAAACACGTTTTATACGAGGAGCCGGTATGCATTGCATCGAAAACACCCCTGACAATTGCCGAGCTTCCGGGCGTGCCGCGAATTGACTATCACACGGACGAGTCCTTCAAGACCGAAATGAATGAATGGTGGGCCGAGACTTTTTCCAAGCCGCCGACTATCGGCATGACGGTCGGGTATATCGATGTTTGCCGTTCCATGGTTGCCAACGGCTTGGGGTACGCCATTGTACCGGCGTCCTTGATTGACGGGCTGGAACCGATGCACAGGATACCCATTGCCCACCTTGATGGCCAGCCGATCTTGCGAAAAACTTGGATGTTGTATCACAAGGAGATGCTGGAGCTGAAAATTGTGCGTTTGTTTTTGGAATTTGCGAAGACTGTAGACTATGAGGAATTGACGTAGCAGTTCTTGCATTTCCCGGGGTTGTTTCGAAATGTCCTTGCCGTAACGAGGGTTCCGGCGAGGATATTTTTTTTGTCGGCATAGCTATTTGCAATACCCCCCATTTCACATCTGTCTC